>CAZFQY010000105.1:0-1008 GCA_964521265.1 uncultured Clavibacter sp. | reverse complement strand
TCTAGAAATGCACCGCTTTCTATTGCTCTATATCAAGCAGAACAGAGAGGTCTGATTCGACTACATGTTCGAATAGATGAAAGAGGTGCCGCTTTCTTTGCTCTAGGGATAACGAAAGCAACCGGAAAGTACGTTCCAGTTGTCTGTACGAGTGGAACTGCAGTAGCGAACTACTATCCAGCAGTCCTTGAAGCGCATCACAGCGATAACAACCTTCTTCTTCTAACAGCTGATCGCCCCGCTCGATTACGGAAAACCGGCGCCAACCAGACGACCCTCCAAGGAAAAATCTTCGGTGAATTTGTCCGCCACTCGGTAGACACGGCAGCACCTATCGATATCGAACACTTACTTGATGACTCAGGGCCAGTACATATAAACCTACAATTTGATGAACCGCTGCTCCCTGAAGATTCTCATGATTGGTTGGAAGGAATTCACCATAGAGAGTTTAAGAGTAAGCCGCTTCATAAGATCCAGATTGAGATTTCTACCAAGAAGAACATCATCATCGTGGGCCACGACCGGGGTGGATTCTCCGAGAGTGAGATTGAGAAGTTAGCCCGCGATCTTGGCGCGCCTCTCATTACTGAGGATCCGTTGCGCTTCAAGGATGCAATCGCGCACGCCCCAATACTTCTATCTGATGAGCGAGTAAGAGAAGAGTTGAAGGCGGATCTAGCGGTAGTAATTGGAAGGACAACGCTCTCTCGCTCCACAAATTCCTACATACAAAAAGCTGAGAAGACCTTAGTTATCGATCCAAAAGCTAAGAAAATCGATACCTCTAGAAGTGCTGATGAGATTATCGAAGCACTACCAACGATTAAGTCAAAGATAGAACCAGATCAGGATTGGCTACAGGCTTGGAATAAATACGAAGCGCTCGCTAAAGAAGCGCTCACAAGCTATCCAGAGTGGTCCGAAGGCGCACTTGCATCATTAGTGGCTGCAGATCTAGAGAACGATTCAGCACTTTACATCTCATCATCAAGACCCATCCGAGAC
>CAZFQY010000104.1:0-1069 GCA_964521265.1 uncultured Clavibacter sp. | reverse complement strand
TGGCCACGACGGCTGTTGAGATCGCCGATGACGTCGCCCATGAAATCTTCAGGGGTGGTGACTTCAACGGACATCATTGGCTCGAGGAGAACAGGACCAGCAAGTTTTGCTGCTTCCTTGAACGCCGCGATTCCAGCAATCTTGAAGGCCAACTCCGATGAGTCAACATCGTGGTATGCGCCATCAAGAAGACTTACACGTACATCTGTTAGCGGATAACCAGCGAGTGGTCCGCTTGCCATTGCTTCTTGGCAACCATCATCAACTGATGGGATGTACTCCTTAGGGATACGACCACCCGTAATCTTGTTAACGAATTCGTATCCGCTTTCGACTGCACCGACAGGTAGCGGCTCGAGAGCAATCTGAACCTTTGCGAACTGTCCAGAACCACCGGTCTGCTTCTTATGGGTGTAGTCATAACGATCAACTGGCTTGCGAAGAGTTTCGCGATAAGCAACTTGTGGCTTACCGACATTCGCTTCAACTTTGAATTCGCGCTTCATACGATCGACGAGAATCTCAAGGTGAAGTTCGCCCATACCGCCGATGATTGTCTGGCCAGTCTCTTCATCAGTGCGGACGTGGAAGGTTGGATCTTCTTCAGCTAGACGCTGGATCGCAACGCCGAGCTTCTCTTGATCGCCCTTTGTCTTTGGCTCAATAGCAACGTGGATAACTGGATCTGGGAAGTCCATCGATTCGAGGATCACCGGATTATCGACATCGCAGAGGGTGTCACCAGTGGTGGTGTCCTTAAGACCCATCACGGCGATGATGTCGCCGGCTGAGGCTTGTGGGATTTCCTCACGCTTATTCGCGTGCATGCGATAGATCTTTCCGATGCGCTCTTTACGATCCTTTGTGGAGTTAAGAACAGCGGTACCAGCCTCAAGAACGCCCGAATAGATACGGACGAAGGTGAGCTTTCCAAGGTGTGGATCGCTCATGATCTTGAAAGCAAGTGATGAGTAAGGCTCAGCTGCATCAGGCTTACGAGCAATCTCTACTTCCTTATTACCCATCTTTGAACCGACGATCGCATCGATATCAAGTGGGCTTGGGAGGT
>CAZFQY010000103.1:0-1085 GCA_964521265.1 uncultured Clavibacter sp. | reverse complement strand
AGAGCACCCGCCTTCTAAGCGGGTTGTCGCAGGTTCGATTCCTGCCGGGCGCGCCCAATATTTCAAAAACAGATCATTTACAGCCATACTGAAAAAAGAAGTCCGGAGCCCTTTTAAGCCCCGGACTTCTATGTCTAACTTATTAGCTAATCAACCCCTCGAAATCGATTAGCCGATTCTTGCGATTAACTTTTTGTTGAAGTCATAGAGCGGACCTTCGATAACAGCGAACTCTGTCTCTGGGAATCGCTTTGCGCACTCATCCAAGATGAAGGTCATCAACTTCTTCACGGCTGCGCCTTTAGCCTTGTCCTTGTAATTCGTGAGGACCAGCGCATAGGAAGTCGAACCTAGAAGATAAGCAGATGGATTATCAGACTTGTAATCCAAGGTGATTGTTCCATTGCTCTCGTTAAAGGTAGCTGAGCCAAGGAATGCAGAGGTGCCTGCGGCTCCTGGATCTACTGCAACATCAGCATTGTTGTAAAGCTTCGCAAAGCTCAACTTGTTCTTAGTTGCATAATCCTTCTCAGCGTAGGTTATTGCACCTGGTGTTCTAGCAGCTAGAGAAGCAACGAGCTCTGAACCACGAGCGCTCTGAATCTTTCCAATATTCTGAGGAGCATTGATGTTTCCTGGGAAGGAAGCATCGAAGGCGTTATTTCCACTCTTGGTCCATACAGATGGAACAGCCGCGCGGAGGAAGTTGGTGAGGATTCCGCTAGTTCCTGAGGAATCTGCTCTGTAGATGACCACAATGTCCTGCTTTGGAAGGCGGACGTTGATTCGCTTCTGGGCATATCTCTTAACAATCGGATTTCCCTTTGCGTCTTTCTTTGTGATTGTTGTAGTAGTCGTCTGACCGCCAACTGTCGTGCGAACTCTCTCTGTTTCGAAAACGGGAGTTCTTACAACTCGGCTGTTATCAGCCTTGATCGCAGGATCATCCCAGCGAGTGATTTCGCGCGCGAAGATCTTTGCAAGAGTTGTTGGTGATAGATGTAGTTGGCCGCGCATTCCTGGAACGTTATAAAGGATTGCGACTGGAGCTGCAACAACAGGGAGATGGAGCATTCCTGAGGGAG
>CAZFQY010000102.1:0-1094 GCA_964521265.1 uncultured Clavibacter sp. | reverse complement strand
CTCAAGTAGTCATCGGCCAACGCAATGGAAAGTCCTGGATTACTTGGATCGGCGCAAAGCCTCAACCTGCGCTCCACAAAGCAAAATTCGAAAAAAAGCCGTTAACTCTTCATTGGAGTGGAAGCAATGGCGATGTCTGGCAAGACCGAGTAGCCCGCGCCGTTGAGAAAATCAAAGGAAATCAATTAGAGAAAGTAGTACTAGCTAGATTTGCTAGCGCCACAGCTGATTCACCAATCGACACAAGAAATCTCTTAAAGCAATTAGCAGATGAATACCCATCAACCTGGGTCTACTCGAATACTGGTCTAGTCGGCGCCACTCCTGAGCTACTCGTAAGGCTTAGTAAATCTTTGGTCACCTCGAGAATTCTCGCCGGAACAATCCGCAAAACTGGTGATGATGAACGTGATCTTGCTCTTGCTGGATCTCTTGCAAGATCTTCAAAGGACTTGGAAGAACATGAGTATGCTGTTCGCTCGGTTGCTGATGCACTAGCGCCAATTTGTTCATCAACAAATGTCCCAGAGTCGCCATTCGTACTTCATCTTTCAAACGTTATGCACCTTGCAACGGATGTAACTGGCGTTCTAAGTGATAACTCATCCCCTGCGGATATCTTCGATCTTGTCTCAAGGCTCCATCCTTCAGCTGCGGTATGTGGCACACCTACTGATGTAGCACAGAGAACTATCGATGAGATCGAAGGTATTTCGCGCGGTCGCTATGCGGGCCCCATCGGCTGGATTGATGCAAATGGTGATGGTGAATTAGGAATCGCGCTCCGCTGTGGCCAGATCTCCAACGATGCTAAATCAATAAGAATCTACGCCGGCTGCGGAATAGTTGCTGGTTCTGATCCCGAGCGCGAATACGCCGAAAGCCAGGCAAAACTTCTCCCGATGCGTACTGCTTTAGAGAACCACTGACTTCTTATATCTTTCGATTGCATCTTTTAACGCAGTGGCGTTGGCCTCACGGCTCGGCATCTTCGCAACAATCACATGGATATTTGGATTTACTCTTTGTAAAGCAATATGGAGCTCCTTGAGCGAGGTGACCACTTCGGTAGAAACTCCAAAACCCAAGGCGAT
>CAZFQY010000101.1:0-1123 GCA_964521265.1 uncultured Clavibacter sp. | reverse complement strand
ACTCCAAATCCATGGGGCTCAATTTCCATTGTTTTAAGGGATCATTGATACGTTGAGTAAAGCGGTTGTATTGCTCCTCATCCGAAATCGAGAACCAGTACTTGATTAAGATAATCCCGGAGCCGATGATCATCTTTTCAAACTCAGGCACCGTCTCAAGGAACTCTCGATACTCTTTGTCGGTACAAAAGCCCATGACCTTTTCAACGCCAGCGCGGTTATACCAACTACGATCAAATAAAACAATTTCGCCTGCTGCTGGCAGGTGTGCAATGTAGCGCTGAAAGTACCACTGAGTCCTTTCCCGCTCCGATGGTGCAGACAAAGCAACTACTCGACAAACCCTTGGATTTAGGCGCTGGGTAATCCGTTTAATGGCGCCACCCTTACCTGCTGAATCACGGCCTTCGAACAGAACAACGACTTTGAGCTTTTGATGAACCACCCAATCTTGTAATTTGATGAGTTCCTTTTGAAGACGAAAGAGTTCACGAAAATAAAACTGGCGATTGATCGAAATAAGACTATCACCATCATCCCCCAATCGTTGATCATCAAGCTCTAGCTCAAGTTCCTCATCCAAATCATCAAGGATTTCATCCTGAGCTTTTTTGTACCACTCGGAGAGTTCTTCCTGGTTTAATTTCACGATATAGCTCCTTTTGTTAATAACTTACAAAAGCCCCGTGACTTAAATGTGACAACTTATGGCTGACATAAAACTGACATCACAGTGTCATCAATGGAGATCATGATTTATTCCTCCCTTCATGTTGTTTTTGATCCGCCCCTTGTGGGCGGTTTTTTTGGGAGTCTGGATCAAGTTCGACCTAAGATCGATACGGAGACACGCCATGGAAAACAAGGACAAAATTACACTCGCTGAACTTGAAAATCAGTTCAAACATTACGATGTTGACCATCAAGTGAAAGATCGCTTGATCTGGCAATATCTCATTAATCGTAAGATAAAACGCGAGAGAGATATCCAACACAATGAAGTGGATACCGATTGGGAGAACTAAAGGCTTACTTCCCTTGCAATTGCCTCAGCACTTGCTTGCGCCAAGCTCTGCTCGTTCGCCTCGACCATCACACGTAAGACCGGTTCAGTTCCAGAGGG
>CAZFQY010000100.1:0-1130 GCA_964521265.1 uncultured Clavibacter sp. | reverse complement strand
TGGGAGAGGTGGAGGTCTTGGATCGAGTTCGGCTTGTCTACGCTCACGCCCCTATCTTTCCGTCTAAGGGCCCCTAGGGCGAAATCTGGCGGTGTGATGCTCGTCAGAAGTTGCGTATCTCCTTCTCAAAGGGTGGACTTATCTCACTCGCAACGGCAGAAAAGGAGAATCCATTGAGCACCCCTGCGGGGTCGGGCATTGCAGCCCGGATGGGAATCGAAGCGGGCTTCTTAGTACTCCAACGCGGCTTTGGTGAGGATTGCGATTCCACAATTAGTGATGAAATTGCAAAGGTCTCCGGTAGCGCACTCCTCGATGAAAATTCACAAGAAGTAGTCGATGCTGTCATCACATGGTGGCGCGAAGAAGACGGTGATCTAGTTGATGAACTAGTCGATTGTCTAACTTACCTAACAGAAGGCGGAGCTGTTTGGCTCCTGACTCCAAAGGTTGGGAGAGATGGTCATGTCGAACCAAGTGATATCAAGGACGCGGCTCCAACAGCAGGATTGAGTTTAACTTCGACCTTCCAGGCTTCGAAGGATTGGATTGCAACAAGACTTGTTGCACGGAAGATAGGAAAGAAATGACGATAGCAATAGGACAAGAAGCTCCTGACTTCGAGCTTGTTAATCAGAATGGCGAGAAAGTAAAACTCTCATCATTTAGAGGAAGCAAGAACGTTGTAGTCGTTTTCTTCCCCTTTGCCTTTACTGGAACCTGCACTGGCGAACTCTGCGCGCTACGTGACGATCTATCTGTCTTTCAGAATGAGAAAGTCCAACTTCTTGCAATCTCCTGCGATGCGATGTTCACCCAGAAAGTATTTGCCGAGAAAGAGGGATATCAATTCCCACTCCTCTCTGACTTCTGGCCACATGGCGCCACAGCACAAAAGTATGGAGTCTTCAATTCCGAGCGGGGGCTTGCACTTCGCGGAACATTCATCATCGACAAGCAAGGAATCGTGCGCTGGAGCGTTGTAAATAGCCCAGCAGAAGCGAGAAATCTCGCTGATTACAAGGCAGCGCTAGCTTCGTTATAGACTGCGCACTCGTTCCAAGCAGTAACAATCAGGGCGCTTAGCTCAGTGGTAGAGCGGCTCGTTTACACCGAGTAGGTCGGGGGTT
>CAZFQY010000099.1:0-1135 GCA_964521265.1 uncultured Clavibacter sp. | reverse complement strand
ACAAGGGAGACGCCACCAGCGAGAGAGACTCGTGAGGGAGTGATGCCGCACATACACATATTCACCCTAACCCCATCCCACAGGTTAGGCCCAAACGAGGGAGACACATCGTCCCGCACACGACCCGCCGAGGGCCGCAATGCCCTCCTCCGGACGGGGCGCGCCACTCGGGGATCTCGTCAGGCGGGCCGCGCGCCGACGGTCTGGACGTGCAGCTTCAACACAACAAGGAACGACACCAAAAGACAACACTCTCACACGGGTTGACAAGCACGCACTTAACGCGCCGTGCGTCTGAGCGCGCTTTTCGTCGTTCTCTCAATCCTCTCTTCGACGAAGTGCCACGGTCTGCAGACGCGTCATCGACGCGGAGAGAGGGAAGAGAGAACGACAACGAGCAACGCTGCGGGATGGAAATGTAGAGCGCTACCCGCGCGCCACACCACGCGGGGCGGGGACGATTGGCGGGGCGCGCGCGCGGGGGAAATGGGATATGGTCGAGGATATGCTGGTTTCAACACAGGCGGGGCGGCCTCGGAAGAAGGTTCGTCCCCGTGGCGCCGGTCATCACGGATTTACGTGCGGCCACACTCCCCCGCAAGCCAACGTCCGTGCGCGGAGAGGCCCCATGGGCGCGCATCCCACAACTGCAAAGGTAGGACCGTTGCGCGCAGTGCGGAGGGGGTGGAGCGCGGCGGACGGCGGAGGGGGTTGAGTCTCCTCTCGATCCTGACCGCCGCCACCGACACGTCCCTGCCACTCCCAATCCGATCGCGGACATCGACGCCATAACGGCAACCGGGGGGGTGCGGGTGCGGCGCAAGGACGGCCAGCGCCAACCACACCGATGTGGCGCAGCACGACGGCCGAGGAGGAGAGGGGAGGAGGGCAGGCCACTCCCCCGACACCGGGCGCTTTCCGAGACAAGGGAGACGCCACCAGCGAGAGAGACTCGTGCGGGAGTGATGCAGCGCATAGTCATCGGTCCCCCATCCCACAGGTGCGACCCAAACGAGGGAGACACATCGTCCCGCGCACGACATTGACGGGACTCAGGTCCCTCATGTCATGGGCGAGGGGACGACGCTGCGCCGCAACTCCGCGCAGCGTTCCGTTGTTAGGATCCCCCTCGCAT
>CAZFQY010000098.1:0-1174 GCA_964521265.1 uncultured Clavibacter sp. | reverse complement strand
TTTGAGATAACCGACATGCCTTCACCCATAAGAATTGGGGTATTAGGCATAACTCGTACCACTCGAGCTTTCGAACCTACAAGCTCCTCGATTCGTGAACTCTTTACACCTGCTAGAAGCGAGACCAAAAGAGTCCCATCGCGCATCTCTGGACTTATCTCATCTAACGTCTTATCTAGATCTTGTGGTTTGACTGCCAAAAGAATGAATTGGGAGCTCTCGATTGAGCCGCTTGAAACTCCATATTTATCGACTAGTTCCTTCTGGCGCTCAATTCGCTTCTCTCTTATCGTGATATCGGGACTCTTGAAACCAATTCGTTGGAGCGCGTGAATCATCGCCTCACCCATAACTCCGGCGCCAATAATCGCTACCTTAGAAGTATCCATAGGAGCCATATGACAAGGCTACCTCTCTATCCGTATCCTCAGCCTCTTATGGCTGAGATCGATGCAAACTTCCCCCGAGATTGGTTTGAATTTCCCGACCCGTTAAATCCAAAGCAGGTTTTCAAATGCGACCTAACTTGGTTGACCTCAAATTGGAACTGCATCTTCGGATCCGGTTGTAAAGGCATAGATAAAAACCTTGCAGATCATGGATGTTGCTCTGATGGTGCCTACTACAACGGCAAGGATGATGAGCAGCGTGTGACCAAAGCTGCCAAGCGCCTCACCAAAGATATTTGGCAAAACTATGAGGTTGCTCGTGAGGGTAAATCAAAGAGTAAGAAAATGTTGGCCATAAGTGAGGTTGGATTAGATAAAGAGAGAAAGACTCGAAAAGTGAAGAAGAGTTGTATTTTCTTCAATGAGAAGTCCTTTAGTGAAGAGTATTTTGGTTGCGCACTCCACCATCTAGCTAATAGAGAAGATGTTCACTATCTGGAGACAAAGCCAGATATATGTTGGCAATTACCCTTGCGCCGCTCTTGGGAGACTCGTGAAATTGGCGATAACAAATATAGCGTTGTAGTTATTGGCGAATATACAAGAGAGGCTTGGGGCGCTGGTGGCGCGGACTTAGATTGGTACTGCACCTCTAATACTGAAGCGCACACGGCTGCTAATCCGGTTTACATCACAAACAAAACTGAACTAATCGCACTGATGAATGAACCTGCATATGAGATTCTGAAGGCGAAATGTGATTCGCTTAGAAAGTCACTCCCGCT
>CAZFQY010000097.1:0-1272 GCA_964521265.1 uncultured Clavibacter sp. | reverse complement strand
TTGTTTGTAACTGGGTCGCTCAATATAAGGCGCTATCAACCTCGACATGGTGAAGCAGCGGTACTAGAGGAATTATTAGATCGCGAGATAACCTTAAAAGGTGACAGAGGTGTTGTTATCGTTGAAGATCTCGGAATCGAGCTGTCGGAAGTAAATGATTGGCGCTTGACTCTCGTTCATGTGAAGCGGAAAGAGCGCGGCCTCCGACGTCACATTTCAGAGACTCTCCCTTGGGATGTGATTGAGTTTGAATCTAAACTTGGAGAGACAACGACGCATCACTCAGGTGAAGACTTATCGCTGATGAGCGCTCAAGAGATGGTCGCAACGCTCCGAGAGTTGGAGCTAAAAGAGCGAGCCGAACTAGTAAAGAATTTGGATGATGAGAAGCTCGCCGATGTTCTAGAGGAAATGGATGATGCAGATCGCGTCGCCCTGGTGACCAATCTGGAGGAAGAGCGAATCGCTGATGTTCTCGTTGAGATGGCCCCTGATGATGCCGCTGACGTTCTCAAAGAGGTGGATACCGAGGTTGCAGAAGAACTTCTTGAGATGATGGAAGAGACTGATGCCGAGGACCTACGTCGCCTAATGAAGTATGAGGACTACTCAGCAGGCGGAATGATGACGACAGATCCGGTGATTCTTGATGTGAACGCCACAGTTGCAGATGCACTTGCGGCAGTGCGTAGGAAAGAACTCGCTCCTGCGCTTGCTTCTCAAGTCTTTGTTTGTCGAGCCCCACTGGAGACTCCTACGGGACGACTAGTCGGCGTAGTTCACCTTCAGAAATTATTGCGTGAACCGCCCGCTCTCAACCTTGGTCTGATAATCGATTCAACAGAGACTGCCCTATCCCCCGAAGCGAGTCTCAATGAAGTGGTTAAGTATTTGGCGAATTACAACTTAATTGCTCTGCCTGTTGTCGATGAACATAACCGATTACTCGGAGCTGTGACTGTAGATGATGTTTTGGATCACCTACTTCCTGAGAATTGGCGTAATCGAGATGGTGAGGATCTCTCATGAAAGAGAAGTCAAGGCTCTCGAGCCCTCGTGAATCAAAGCGCTCGCTTCGACCTGCCTACAATCCAGAGACACTCGGAAGGTTGTCAGAGCGATTTGCACGTTTCATAGGTACAGCGCGATTTCTTCTATTCATGACTATCTTTGTCTTCACGTGGATCCTTTGGAATTCATTAGGTCCCAACGATCTTAGATTCGATGAGTATCCATTCATCTTCTTGACTCTCTTACTCTCACTACAAGCTT
>CAZFQY010000096.1:0-1290 GCA_964521265.1 uncultured Clavibacter sp. | reverse complement strand
GCGCATTCGTAGCAGCAGGTGCGGTTATTGGACTTGCCAGAACCTTTGTGGGAGATCTTGAAGCAGGAGATGCCGCATATGGAATTTTGTTCGGAGCAGTCTTTACTGGCCTTGCCACTGGAATCGCACTTGGCCCCAAGGTATTCGCTCAGTTTTCACGCCGCCGACTTTTTGGCGCAGCGCTCACTACAGCCGGAGTGTTACTTGTCATCCTTTCTCTTCTTCAAAATCTAGTTATTGCCCTACTGGTTGTCCTATTTATTGGAGCTTTTTCAGGTGTTTCATGGGTAACCGGTTTCACGATGCTTGGAATGGAGGTGAGCGATGAACTGCGCGGTCGCACCTTTGCTTTCATTCAAGCGCTTGTTCGAGTCTCACTCGTAGCAGTTCTTGCAATCTCTCCCCTCATAGCTGCTGCGATAGGTGAACACACCTTCTCATTCGGCGAAGCGGTACTTACCTATAACGGTGCAGCTTTCACGATGCTGGGCGGAGGCGTAGTTGCAGCAATCGTTGGAATTCTTTCCTACCAACAGATGAAAGATCGCCCCGGTGTTTCGTTCTGGTCCGATATAGCTAGCGCTCTGCGAGGTGAACTCGGTTCAATCACAAATCCGACTCCAAGTGGTGTCTTCATAGCCTTTGAGGGTGGAGAAGGATCCGGAAAATCAACTCAAGCAAAGTTGTTAAAGGGCTGGTTTGAAGAAGAGGGTCACACCGTAACGCTAACTCGTGAACCCGGTGGATCAACGCTTGGTAATGATCTGCGCAGAATTCTCCTTGCGAACGAAACTGGCGAAATCTCCCCTAGGGCCGAGGCTCTTTTGTATGCAGCTGATCGAGCGCATCACGTTTACTCCGTCGTTCGACCAGCGTTAGACCGCGGTGAAGTTGTCATTACTGACCGCTACTTTGACTCCTCCATTGCATATCAAGGAGCGGGTCGAGTTTTGTCACCAAATGAAGTTGCACGAATAAGTCGCTGGGCCACCGAATCGCTATATCCGACCCTTACGATAATTCTGGATCAGCCAGCGGAAATTGGACTTCAGCGGAAAAAGGATGCCGATCGCCTAGAGAGCGAATCAATCGAATTTCATAACCGTGTTCGTCAAGAATATCTACAACTTGCAACGCTAGATCCAGACCGATACTTAGTTTTAGATGCTCGAAAACCAATCGAGAGCATCCACATCGAGATTGTGGCTCGTATTAAAGAGAAGCTTAAGAAATGATCGCACCTGTCTTTTCTGAACTTATTGGACAAGAGCAGGCCATAGCTTCCCTAGA
>CAZFQY010000095.1:0-1312 GCA_964521265.1 uncultured Clavibacter sp. | reverse complement strand
TGTTGCGCTCGCTCTAGCGGTGATGCATGAATCGCACCTAACGATAATTCTTTCGACCAATTTGCGACGGCCTCGGCCATCTCAATCCCACGTTCTGAGAGGCGCCAACCTGGTTGACGACCGTAAAGGATGCTCTCTGGATTATGAACCTCTCCATGGCGAACAACATGAACTGTCGATGAAATCGCGCTCGCCTCACTCATGCGGTAAAGCATAAACGAGAAGGCTGAAGGCTATTTCGTTACTGTTCCCACATGCCACGCATCGCTTTCTTTGATGTAGATAACACTCTTACGCGTGGATCGACTCTCTATTTCCTAGGTCGCGGAATGTACAACCGAGGTTTTTTTACAAAGAGAGATATTGGAGCATGGGTTCTTGCCAATATCCGTTTCCGGATGACCGGAACCGAGAAATCCGAAGTTATCGCTCGTTTTCAGAAATCAGCAACTGATTTCATCGCTGGCCATAAAGTTGATGAGATAAAAATCATTGGAGAGCAGATTTACACCGAGTTCGTCTCACCTTCTCTATGGGATGGAACCATGGCCTTGGCCAAGAAACATATTGATGCTGGTGATGAGGTCTGGTTGGTTACTGCAACTCCACAGGATTTTGCTGAGCTGATCGCCCACAAACTTGGGTTTACTGGAGCGCTTGGTACTCGCGCTGAAACTAAAGATGGAAAGTACACGGGAAACTTGATTGGAAACCTGTTACACGGAAAAGAGAAAGCAAGTGCTGTTTTAGATTTAGTTAATTCTCGAAAGATCGATATCAAAGATTGTTTCGCTTACTCTGATTCACATAATGATCTTCCACTGCTGGAGACTGTTGGTCATCCAAATGCGATAAATCCAGATGCAAAACTTCGAATTATCTCATTCTCTTCTGGTTGGCCGGTACACGATTTCCGCCGGCTCCGTTGGTTAAATCGTTTCATCGGTCCACTAGTTAGTCGTCTTGCAGGATTCTGGACTTATCTCACAGCGCGTAACAAATAGCGGTAGCGTTAGCCCCTTATGTCACTTGCTGACTCGGTGCGCTCAAATTTAGGTCCGACCTTTGCTGATGACTTGCGCGCCCGAAGCGATGAGGAACTTGCTGAGCTATTCAAGGCGCGTCCAGACTTAATCAATCCAATTCCAGCTGACTTAACAACGCTCGCATCACGAGCGACCTCTGCACCTAGTTTGATTCGAGCAATCGAGGGCCTAAATCAATGGCAAATTCAGGTTCTTGAGGCTGCATCTCTCTTTGAAGATTCATTCACAGCTAATGAGATCGCTGAGATGACTACAAAAGAAGCAAG
>CAZFQY010000094.1:0-1342 GCA_964521265.1 uncultured Clavibacter sp. | reverse complement strand
TAATTAAAATTCTTCTTTAATCTCAAAACTCTTTGTTACTTTTTTTCTTTTCTTTAGACTGTACGCGTTTTAGTGGACACTAATTTTTATACATTTCTTCAAACTCATATGGACTTTTATAGTCTAGAAATGAATGAAATCTTTGTCGATTATAAAATATTTCTATATAGTTTGCAATTTCATTTTTAGCATCTTGAATATCATAAAATATATTATAATCCAATTCTCTCTTTAATGTAGCAAAAAAAGATTCGGCTACTGCATTATCCCAACAGTTTCCACTTCTACCATTACTTGGTCTTATATTATTTTCAAATAGATACTTTCTATACTCATATGAACAATAATTTGAACCCCTGTCAGAATGTATTACTAATCCTTCAGAAGGATTCCTTAAATTAATTGCTCTACTAGTTGCTTCTATTATTAGCTTAGTATCATTTCTTCTAGAAATACTCCATCCTACTATCATTCTTGAAAATATATCTAATACTATACATAAATAAACATGATTATTCTTAGATGTCTCAATAACAGTTACATCTGTTACCCATATCTTATTTGCCTCAACTTGCGAAAAGTTTCTCTTTACTAAATCACCTATTTTAGGCTCATTATGATTAGAATCAGTACTAGCATTTTTAAACCTTTTTATACATTTTCCCTTTATTTTCAGTAATTTCATCATACTAATTACCCTGGTTCTACCCACAGAAGGGGAATAAAATAATTTCATGGCTTTCGTTAACCTTATAGTACCATATGTCTTTCTATTATTTTTCCATATTGTATATATTTTATCTAACATCTCAGAACTATATCTGGATTTATTCTGCTTCTTCAATGATAAATATTTGTAGTACCCTGATCTGGATACTTCTAGCACACTTGCCATACTCTTTACCGGAAACTCACCAGAATGAGTTTCCATAAACTCTAAACGAGTTCTTGATCCTTGGAGAGTATGGCTGCAAACTTTTTTAGTATTGCATTCTCCTCTTTCAATCGCTTATTTTCTTTTCTTAAAAGATTCAATTCCTCATTCTCTTTTTTCTGAGTATTAGGGATGGAATTTTTAGGTTCTTTATTCATATACTCTCTCCTCCACATCTTTAATAATTCATAACTCATTTTTAAAGATTGTGCAACTTCTTTAATTGAGCTATCACTTTCTAGAACTAGCTTAATAGCTTGTTTTTTGAATTCCTCTGAATATTTTGATCTTCTCATTGAAGACACCTTCCTTTTTAATTTTTAAAAAGTGTCCACTTTTTCGTGTATAGCCTACTTTTTGGAAAGAAAAGAAAGAAAAGTAACCAAAAAAAGAAAAGAAACCCGGACG
>CAZFQY010000093.1:0-1413 GCA_964521265.1 uncultured Clavibacter sp. | reverse complement strand
TAATCGCAAAAGTCCAGAGTGGAAATACAAATGCAACCATTCGATAAGAGAGTTGGTCCAAAACTTCAAGTGATGGGAAGCGTTTAGCAAACTCGCTTCGCTCACCTTTACGCTCTACTCGATCTAGCCAGAGATAGGTGGAAGCGACTGCATTTGAAAGGAGGAAGATGCCTCCTGAAATTACCGCAGTAGCAACGTGAATAACCAACCAGATTGATTGCAACGCAGGAACAAGTGGCGCGCTCGGGCGATATAGGAGAGTTACTGCTGTCCCAAGAATTATCAATAACAACAGAGCGATTGGTAGCCCTAACCATCTAAGGTCATATTTCCTACCGATCAATAGATAGGCGAGTGCAAAGGTAAGCGCGCCTGATATGGAGAACTCATACATATTCCCTAGCGGTGCACGACCTGCAGATATACCGCGTGCAACTACTCCTAGTACAAGCGCAGCTGAACCAATCAAGAAGAAGACAGTTCCTACCCGGTTGGATTTAATGGTTCGAGAGCGATCCATTGAGGCGCTAGCGCGAACTGAAAATGCGGTCTCAAATGCATAGAAAAGAAAGGCAAAAGCGTAGGCAAAGAGCGCGACGTAGATAAGGTCATTCGAGATATAAGCCCAATCTCTATTTGTCACTTAGCCACCTCCGCAATCATCTTCTTAATCTCATCTTCTAGACCTGGTAGCCGGTTTAAAGCTAGCCCAGCAACTTCTAACTTTCCACCAACGCTGCGGACGAAGATTCGTCGCTGTCTTATGAATAGCGAAGCCATCAAAGAAGCAATGGCAACGATACTTCCTGCCAGCGCCCATGGCTTGCCAGGATCTTTAACGACTTGAAGATTTACCCAAGGGACAGCGCCATTTAATGTGATTGTCCCCACCTCAGGAGAGCCGAAGGTGTAACTCTCACCAATCGACAATCCCCAGAGTCCAATCCGCTCCATATCAGTAGTGTCAATTCGATAGACAGATTGTGGAACACCGCTATCCATCTTCAAATCACCTTGCCATACCGAAACAAGTAAACGGGGATCAAGAAGATCTGGGTAGGAAGAGAAGCCACCTATTACCTCATCGCGAGCAGCGGTTGGAAAGAAGGAAGCCACGAAGCCAATCTGTGGCTCCATATCCGGAACTTTTATTGCTCCGATCGAAGAGAGGTTTGCATCTTGCGGCAAGAATGGAACTGGTCCTTCGAATTTGATATTCCCATCCTTATCTCTCACTGTAACGAGAGGAGAGAAACCATTTGCCTGGAGATAAACACGTGAATCGCCAAAGGTAAGAGGATGATTAACCCTCACTATCTTTCGTTCTGGTTGATCCTTAGTCGATTCAGAAACAAGTGCGGTTAATTTGTAATCGAGCGGCTGACGCGTTTCCGGGTCGTACTTAGCTTCGAA
>CAZFQY010000092.1:0-1413 GCA_964521265.1 uncultured Clavibacter sp. | reverse complement strand
CTTCAGACTGCTGGCGTTAATACGCTCCGTCCTGAGATAAAAGTTTCTGGCGATACCTATGAGTCGATCTCCATCAAGCAAGAACCTCCTCTGATTCCTGCAGGATCAAATGAGAAGCGACCACATCGTTTGGCGGTTGGCCTCTATGACTTGAAAGGCGATGTCCTCGAGAGACGAACCTCAGTAGAGCTGGATGTCTCAGGTGAATTCACCTCAGTAGATAAGTTGAAGGGCGAGAAAGTCGCTGATCTACTTCTTATCAACGACAAGGATCTTTCATACGCCAAAATCAGATTCGATCAGCGTTCGATTGAAACGCTAAAGTCTCATCTTGGAAAACTCGACGATAATTTATCGCGAGCGCTCTGCTGGTCGGCAGCATGGGACATGCTTCGCGATGCTGAACTATCTGCATCTGATTTCATTGATATCGCAATCGCTGGGCTTCCTGGTGAAGATGACGTAACAACAGTGACTGCACTTGGTAATCAACTAGCCTCTGCAGTAGAAGTTTATGCAGCACCAAAGAATAGGGATGCGCTTCGTGAGAAAATCGCAACTGTTATTGGCCAGCTTTTAGATAAAGCGAAACCAGGCAGTGATTTCCAACTTCAGTTCGCGAGAGTCTTTGCTTCACTTGCTCATACCCCAGCACAAGGCGCAAAGATCAGAGAATTATTGGATGGAAAGCTCAATGGACTTACTATCGATGCAGATCTACGTTGGCATCTTCTCATCTGCCTAGTTGAGCGCGGTCTTGCTGGAGTCAGTGAGATTGATGCCGAACTCCAGCGCGATAACACTTTGACGGGACAACTTGCCCACGAGCGCTGCATGGGTGCTCTACCCAATATCGAGGCGAAAGAGAGAGCATTTAAGAAAGCCACTGAGAACTTCGAGATCTCAAATTGGATGCGCCTCTCGGCGATCCAAGGCTTCGCTCGCCCACTGCATCGCGATTTCCATGCGAAGTTCATTGATCGCTACTTCGGATTGATACTTGATATCTATAACACCAAGTCTTATGAGGATTCATCGAACATAATCGACCTACTTTTCCCGAGTTATGTCGTTTCGAATGAAACCCTTTCAAAGACTGAGGAGTGGCTCAATTCGACTGGGAAATCTGCCCATCCAACGCTCCGTCGCCATGTAATGGAAGCGAAAGATGCTTTGGTGCGTGCACTAAAGGTGCAGGGAGTCGATCGTTAAATCACTCGTTGATGCGAGTGATCACATCTTGCTTGTGGCGATTGCGCTTTGACTTGTTGACGTTCTCAGCTGCCACAACCAATACCCATACCAATACGAAGATTGCTGTGGGGGCAACGAAGAACCAGAGAAACCCTTCAAAGAATGGCAGCGGTTCACCCGGCAGCGAACCATCTTCATTTAGCGCAAGAATCATGTGCG
>CAZFQY010000091.1:0-1598 GCA_964521265.1 uncultured Clavibacter sp. | reverse complement strand
TTGATGCTAACTGAGTGATCGCCAACCACGAGTGCACAATGTGTCTCTAGCTTTCGCTCTCCTGGGAGAGTGAGAAGAAATGAGGAATCGTTTCGTTCGTGATCGATATCGTGTGAATCAAGGAACTCCTCGAGCGTTGCGAGGGCCATTGCTCTAGTGCTCATCAGACCACGCTTAGTTTTGCCGAAGCACCCTTTGAGAGCACCAAGTCATAGACATCCAAGATTCCTCGCGCTGTCGTATCCCAACCGAAGTTAGATGCATGCTTTACCGCGCCCATTGATAGGAGAACTCTCCGTTGTGGCTCCATCAATAGACGCATGATGGTGGCCGACCAGGCCTTTGGATTGTGGCCATCTACAAGCACGCCCGAAATTCCATCCGCTACCGCAGCACGAAGACCGCCAACAGCAGTTGCTACAACTGGTGTGCCACATGCCTGGGCCTCAAGTGCCACCAAGCCAAAGGACTCAGAATATGAAGGCACACAGACTAAATCAGCTGCGCGATACCAATCCGAGAGCTCTTCATGTGGAACCGGCGGAACGAATTGGACGATATCTCTTACTCCCAAGAATTTAGCAAGACCTTCCAAGCGCTCTGGTTCGCTAGAACCATTTCCAGATGGTCCGCCCATGATCACCGCACGTAACTTGCTGCGCAACATAGGAGTGTGTTGCACCATCTCAGCAACTGCGCGAATGAGTACTTCTGGACCTTTGTGAGGTTGGATTCTTCCGACAAATAGCAACATCAATTGATCTTGTGACATGGAGAGTTTTTCGCGCGCGCTCTTTTTTCCACCATTGACTTTATAGGTACGTAGGTCAACGCCGGGTGAGACTACAAATACATTGTCAGGACATGCGTCATAAAGCGATACCAAACTTGCTGCTTCAGAAGCGGTATTTGCGATCAACGCGGATGAAGCCTTTGCTACTTGCTCTTCACCGATTGCTCGGGATTGTGGTTCTGGGGATTCACCTTCAGCAAGTGATTGATTCTTAACCTTTGCCATCGTATGCATCGTGTGAACTAAAGGAATTCCATAACGCTCTGAGACTAACCAACCGAGTTGGCCGGAGATCCAATAATGAGAGTGAATGAGGTCGTAATAACCAGGCGCTTTCTGTAGTTCATGTCGAAGGTATGAGGACATCAGCGCACAGATCTGGGAGGGCAATTCATCCTTTGTGATCGTTCCATATGGACCAGCTTCAAGATGAACGACGTTTACGCCATCAGCGATCTCAACGGTTTCTGGAAGGTTCGGACGATTGGCGCGAGTGAAGATATCTACCTTCACGCCAGATTCTGCGATTCGTTTCGCGCTCTCTACTACGTAGACATTCATTCCACCGGCATCACCAGTACCCGCTTGTTCAAGCGGTGAGGTGTGGAGCATCAAAGATGCGATCCGGTTAGCGCGTTTAGCCATGACGCACGAGTTTACTCGCGCGAATCTCTCCTACAACTTCGCCTCCGCCAAGCACAGTTTCACGCTCAATTTCTAGCTTAATTCCAAGATGCGAAAGACTTGCAAGAGCAAGAGTCATAGCGCCGCGCTGGGAACCATCGCTCATCTTCCAAACGATGAC
>CAZFQY010000090.1:0-1609 GCA_964521265.1 uncultured Clavibacter sp. | reverse complement strand
CTTGTGCAATCAAAGATCGCTGATGAATATCGAGGTCGAGTCTTTGCTGTCTACGATGTGATGGTCAACTTTGGAATCGTAAGTGGCGCAGTTATTGCAGCCTTCATTCTTCCCGCGAGCGGTATCTCTTCGATTCTTCCGACCTTTATTGCAACTAGCTACATCCTCTTTGCTGCACTCGCGCTACGAAAACGTAATTTCAACTCTGATTTTTCTTCCACCAATTAAGAAGTTCTTCCTTAGCGCGATCGGCACCCAGCGGTCCATTCTCAAGTCGTAATTCAAGTAGGAACTCATAAGCTTTTCCAACAATAGGTCCTGCCTTTACTCCTAAAATCTCCATAATCGCATGGCCATCAAGATCTGGACGGATCTTCAATAACTCCTCTTGTTCCATTAGCGCAGCGATTCGTGACTCTAGATGATCGTAATTTGAAGCAAGCGTTTCAGCTTTCCTCTTATTACGAGTGGTGCAATCAGCTCGCGTAAGAACATGAAGGTGAGTCAGAAGATCACCAGCATCGCGGACATATCTACGAACTGCTGAGTCCGTCCACTCGCCACCACCGTAACCATGAAAGCGCAGATGTAGGAATACGAGTTGAGCAACATCCTCAACGATTTCATGCTCAAATCGGAGCTTCTTTAACCGCTCTTTTGTCATTCGGGCGCCTACAACTTCATGGTGATGAAATGAGACGCCGCCACCTGGAATAAGTGCGCGAGTCTTTGGCTTCCCGATGTCATGAAGAAGCGCCGCAAGACGGATAACTAGATTCGGTCCCCCTAAACGCTCTTCTAGCGCCATTGATTGTTCCACCACTGTAAGGGTGTGTTCGTAAACATCTTTATGGTGGTGATGTTCATCGATCTCAAGCCTTAGCTTGGGAATCTCCGGTAAGAACTTCTCGCACAGACCTGTATCAACGAGAGTTGTGATCCCAATCCGTGGACTAGGAGACATCACGATCTTCACAAACTCGTCGTGAATTCGCTCTGCTGAGATGATTTCTAATCGCCCAGCCATCTCGCTCATCGCCGTCAAAACTTCGGGAGCAATAGCAAAACCAAGTTGAGCTGCAAATCGAGCAGCGCGCAGCATTCGAAGTGGATCATCGCCAAATGAAAGTTCTGGTGATCCAGGTGTTCTCAGTGTCTTTACCAATAGATCACGTACGCCATTATGTGGATCGATGAATGTTGGTGAATCAGTTGTTAGTTCGATTGCCATCGCATTAACCGTGAAGTCTCGGCGATATAGATCAACTTCGATTGAATCTCCAAACTTCACTTCTGGCTTACGGGAATCGGAAACATAGACTTCACTTCTATATGTTGTTATTTCAAAAACTAGTTGATCACGCTTTGCGCCGATAGTTCCGAACTTTGCGCCAATCTCCCAAACATCTTCCGCCCAACTCTTCATGATCTTCTTGATCTCTTCAGGGCGCGCGTTTGTTGTGAAATCAAGATCATTACCAAGGCGATTAAGGAGGATGTCGCGCACTGATCCACCAACGAGTGCGAGTGTGAATCCACCCTTCTTAAATTGAGTGGCAAGCTCTAAAGCCTGTGGGGCTTTATCCCGAAGGGCAGAAATCGCTATTTC
>CAZFQY010000089.1:0-1821 GCA_964521265.1 uncultured Clavibacter sp. | reverse complement strand
ATATCTTATACAAACGGAGAGTTAAATGAAATTGGAATATCTCATCTTATATATGCTGGATATTATAATAACTGCCTTGTAAAAGATGTTTTGCCCGAATATAAATTTGAGCAAATAGTTGATTATGTGGAGTCTAATTTAAAGAATGAACATTTTTTAAATCAGATGGGAGAGGTAGTTAAAGTTTGGAGTGAAAGCGATTTTATAAAACAAGCAGCAACTCCTTATAAAGAAGAACCAAAAAAAAAGACTTCTCGTGGGAAGAAATAGAGGCATACGCATTCGGTGAGATGCAACTGCTCCCACGAGATTTCTTTAATATGAGTCCAAGACATTTTTCTCTTATGATACAAGGTTATCAAGAGAAAAAAATTGATGGATACAAGCAGACAAGGTTATTAATGTTTACTATGGTACGTCTTATGGGAGATCCAAAGACCGCGCCAAAAACACCTGAGGCTTTGTGGCAATTGCCAGGTGATGAAGAAGAAAAGCCCACTGACGAAGAATATAGAGAAGTCTTTAACAGATTAACAAAATGGCAGAAAACGTAAATCCATTAATATTACAAATAGGAGCTGATATAAATCAGTTTGAAAAATCTATTAAAGATGTTAAGGATGCTTATAAGAGTTTAAGGGATACGATTAATAAAACTGCTACTAATTTAGTTAAGCCTGAGCAAATACAAGAATTAAAAGATTTAAAAAGAACTTTAGACGAGTTACAAAATCGAGTAAATCAAACAAATTATAATCAATATAATAATAGTTCTAAGGATGCAAGGACTGCAACAACAAATTTAAACCTTGCATTACAAGATTTACCATTTGGTTTTATTGGTATTCAAAATAACTTACCTGGATTATTTCAAGCATTTAATAAATTAAGAGAAGAAACAAAAAGCACTACTGGTGCTTTAAGTGCAATGATAAATGAATTAAAAGGACCAGCAGGTCTTTTTTTAGCATTTACTGCTGCAACAACAATTACAACTTTTCTTATACAAAAATATGGTTCATTAGCAAATGCTTATGATGCTTTATTTACAAGCACATCCGCTGCAACTGTTGCACAAAGAGAATACAATAAAGAATTAAAAGAAGCAGGAAAAAATCTTGGTAATGAATTAACTAAGGTTGATTTATTAGCAAAAGGAATTGCTAACGAAAATGCATCAAGAGAGGAAAGATTAAGTTATTTTTATCAAGCAAAAAAAGAAGTACCTGATTTATTAGCTGGTTTAACTGCCGAGAATGTTCTTACTGCTAAAGGAATAAAAACATTATTAGCTAATGCTGCTGCAAGAAAATCATTCTTAGATTTACAAGTCAAGCAACAAGCTATTGGTAAAGTATTAAATGAAAATTATTCTAAAGAAGCTGATTTACAAGCTAAAATAGTTAAAGAAGAAAACAAAAGAGATAAAGCATTAAGAGTTATAAATTCTTCTCAAGAACAATTAAATAAAACAACTAGTCCTAAATTACAAGAAGCTATAAATCTTTCTTTAAAACAGGCTACTAAAGAATTTGATTTAGCAGCAGGTAAAATAAATGGATATAAAGAAGAATTAGGCAAACTACAAAACGTACAATCTGATTATTCCGATGATTTAGATGGTATAATAAAAGGAACTGGAGAGTATTATAAAGGAGTAGAAACATTAAATGAAGGTTTAAAGAAAGAAAAAGAAAGCTCTGATAAAGCAGCAAAATCTGCAAGAGATTTAGCTAAAGCAAGAGCTGAACAATTTAAGTTTGCTGGTGATATTAGGCAATTAAGAAATCAAGATTTTCTTGATTTTGATCCTACATTAAA
>CAZFQY010000088.1:0-1847 GCA_964521265.1 uncultured Clavibacter sp. | reverse complement strand
TGCAGCAAACTTTGTTGGAGTTACTAATGAGTGGCGGAGATGAGCATCAGGCGACGTAAGAATCATCGTCTATCCCCTGGTCCAGAGTTCCCAAAAATCACATTACTAAGAAAATGACTAAACCGCTGAAAAAAATCCATATTCGCTCTGTATAACTTTCCTAATTGATTGAAGAAATCTCCGCAAAATCTGTGGAATCTCTCATTTCCATGACAAGGCTGTCAGTGCAAGATTTCATTATTCACTCATGAGCCTCGCCCAACTAGTAAGCACTGCATCTGACCCCATTGAAGCGAGGGTCGCTTACATTCAAACTCGTCCGGGAAGTTATGAGAACTTGGGCCATTTAATTGAAATCAATCCAAAGACTCTTGGCGCCTCAGCAAGAATTGACTATCTAGCCGCGCTTGAAAAGCAATACTCGTGGCTTTATGCGCTAATCCAAGAGGCGACGTTAGCTATAGCCGGAAGTGAACCTAATGAGTCAACCAACATGTGGGAGGGGGTCGACGAGGCCGAGCGTGAAGATGTTGCCACTGCGCTAAGACTCTCCCCAAACACCGCTCAGATGCGGATAGATGTTGCGCGAACTCTCACTAATCACCTACCTGCTACTTGCGAGGCGCTTTCAAATGGTGACATTAGTTCGAGTCACGCTACCTTGATTGCAAGGGAAACTGCCGATGCACTCGAGCGTGGTGTATCTACGGACATCCTGCCTCTCATCGAAAGCAAAGCCCTCGCTCATTCTGAGTTTCACACAGCTGCACAAGTTAGTAAAAAGTTAAAAACTCTATTTGCCCAATATGCCCCAGAAGTGCTTGAAGAGAAACATGAAATCGCCCGCGATACCCGGAGCGTCTCCATTTATCCTGAAGGAGACGGCATGTCTACCCTAATCGCGCTTCTTCCATCTGAAGATGCCCAGACTGTCTATCTTGCTATCAATGCAAGGATTGAATTGGAGCGTAACTTCTACTCTTCACCAAGATCTGAAACAAAAACAGGCAAGCGCACCGATGGCCCGAACTCAAATTCTGTCAATTGCTCTGAATCGAGTCCGTTGGCCAACACGGACTCTCGCAATATGGACTCTAGAAATATGGACTCTAGAAATATGGACTCCCGCAACATAGAAATGAAGCGCGCTGATGCTCTTACGGCAATTGCCGCTGAATTCCTTAGTTCCAATTCAAAGAAAATCGAAAGAGCTAAGCGTCCAATTTCAATTAACGTAACCGTGGACCTACCTACCCTCCTTGGTTTGGCCGAAAATCCTGGAGAACTTGAGGGTCACGGACCTATCCCGGCATCTCTAGCTCGAGAACTTGCCGCTGATGGCAAGTGGCGTAAGTTTGTGACAGATCCACTTACAGGAAATCTGCTTGATATGGGAAGGAATCACTACTTGCCCTCACAATATCTGGTTGATTTCTTAACTGCTCGAGATCGAACATGCAGATTTCCCGGTTGTAGCCATCCGGCTCGCTTAAGCGATATTGATCACGCTAGGAGTTGGGAAGAAGGCGGCCACACAAGCCCAGAGAATCTTGGCTTTCTTTGCAGGCGCCATCATCGACTTAAGACTCATGGGGGTTGGAAACTTAAAAGCCACTCTGATGGTTCGTGTACGTGGACTTCTCCTCAGGGCAAAGAATTGTTTGTTCCCGCTCGCCCCATTGATCAAAACGCAGCCTTAAAGAGCGGAGATCTAGATACCTAACTTTTGGTGCTCGGACTTATGGTGCTCGGACCTATATTGGTCCTGCAAGTGAGTGATGGCAAGTGCTTACACTGCTCCAGTACTCGCACTGCTCCAGTACTCGCACTGGTCAAATTCGACTAGC
>CAZFQY010000087.1:0-1850 GCA_964521265.1 uncultured Clavibacter sp. | reverse complement strand
GTTGCCCAGAGAGTCGCCTGACCTGCACGAGAGTTATCGACTCGTTGTGAGATCAAGAATGGTTGCTTTATCTCAATACCGTTTGATTGAGCGAGGCTCTTGGTATGCCCTGAGGCATTAACCGCATCAAATCGGAACCAGACTCGACCTCCCGGTGGGCTAGCTGCGGGGATGTTGCCGGTTACATCTATATCCGTCTCACCCGTAAAAGTGCCGATAGTTATCGTTCTTTGGCCGGAAGTTAGTGAGCTATCTGGGCCATACACGAGCGATACAACTGTGGTCTGACCCTGAGGATTAACCACACCCTGTACTGGATTTACCTTAGTTGTGCTGAAGGAATATCCATTTGGCTTTGTAGTAACAATCGGTGGCTTTCCGAGAGACTTCGGAGTCTGGAAAGTGATTGTCTCGGATGTAGCAGAACCTGATGAATTTGATGAGACGATTCGAACGTAATAGGTGAGTCCACCCTCTAAGAATGAAATCGGCAAGGAAACCGGAATCGGATTCCATCCGGAGACAGATGCTGGGCTTGCTAATCCAGTCTTCGTATTCTCTTTGAAGTTCGGATCTGTTCCATAGACAAATGAAACTTGAGTGGTGTCACTTCCGGGATTAACAGTTCCTCGAAGTGTGGCGCTATACGCCGTAACTTCAGTCGGAGCTTGTGCAACTGGAGTCGCCAAAGTCTTTGGCGGTGTTAGAGTCTTAAAGTTTCCAATCGGTGCGAGAGTTGTACCTGACTCATTAGTTCCAGTGATACGGAAGTAATAAGTGACATTTGGTGCGAGCCCAACTAGTTGTGAGGTAGCCGAAATCATCTCGCCACCATTAACTACAGCTGGGTTAACTGGAACCTTTACTGTTCCACCCGATAAGTCGGATGTAGTGCCGTACTCAAGAGATAGTGAAGTAGGAGCATTTCCAGGATTAACATCAATAGTCACCAATGCGCTCTGGTGAGAAATTTCTGTGACAGTGCGAAGTGCAACAGTCGGCGGAACAATCGCAGGGAATCCATCGGTAGGGGATACATAAAGAAGTTCATTGACTGTTCCCTCTGGAAGACCGGGGATAGCTCCACGTGTAGCTTGCGAATCTAGGAATTGCGCTACCTGGGCAACGGAAGCGTTCGGAGTAAGCCCAAGATAGATAGCCGCAGCTCCGGCCACATGGGGAGAGGCCATAGAAGTACCGCTAATAGTGCGTTCTGAGTTAGCTGGAGTGTGCCAAGCAGATGTGATTCCTGAGCCTGGGGCGAAGATATCTACACAAGGACCGAAGTTTGAATATGAAGCGCGAGCATCATTTCTTTCAGTTGCACCAACCGTTATCGCGGAAGGAGCACGCGCTGGTGATCTTGTACATGCATCGGTTCTCTCATTTCCAGCAGCAGCTACAACGACGATTCCACTGTTGGTCAACTTAGTAACGCCAGCATCGATAGAACCAGAACCACTTCCACCGATAGACATATTCACAACAGCTTGAGTCTTCGGATTCGGATTCTGAGGAGAGAGAATCCATTCCATTCCCGCAATTACTTGAGAGAACATGCCTGATCCCGAGCAGTTCAAAACTCGAACCGAAACAATGTTTGCGAACTTAGCTACGCCATATTTCGTACCAGCAGCTGTTCCAGCAACATGCGTTCCATGGCCATGGCAATCAACAGGACCATTCCCATCACTTATCGCTGAGAATCCACTATTCGATAATCTTCCCTGAAAATCATCATGTGGCGATACGCCAGTATCTAGAACATAAACTGTCGCACCTTTACCGCCACTTCTATATCCATAACTAGATGTACCACCCAAAGGCTCACGTTGATCGATTCGATCTAG
>CAZFQY010000086.1:0-1981 GCA_964521265.1 uncultured Clavibacter sp. | reverse complement strand
CCTATGAACCTCGTGCTACCGGTCATGTGACGCAGATGATTGAATTGATGAAGGTGCTGATTGAAAATGGTTCGGCATATGCTCCGGGAAATGGCGATGTCTATCTAGAGGTCCGTAAATTAAAACGCTATCTCACGCTCTCAAATCAGAAGCTTGATGATCTGCAGAGCGCTGGCGATGCAGAAGATACTTTCAAACGCGATCCGCGAGATTTTGCACTTTGGAAAGCTTCAAAACCAGGAGAGCCATCATGGCCAACTCCTTGGGGCCCAGGTCGGCCGGGCTGGCATCTTGAATGCTCGGCTATGGCGCATGCATACCTAGGCGATGAATTTGATATCCATGGCGGCGGTTTAGATCTGATCTTCCCGCATCATGAGAATGAGATTGCGCAATCAGAAGCGGCCGGACAGAAGTTCGCACGTCGTTGGATGCATAACGCTTGGGTCACTACAAGCGGTGAGAAAATGAGTAAATCGCTTGGTAACTCACTGCAAGTGATGGAAGTTTTGAAGCGAGTGCGCGGCATTGAATTGCGTTGGTATCTAGGAAGTGCTCACTATCGCTCAATGTTGGAGTTCTCTTTTGAGGCCCTCGATGAATCTGCGATCGCATTCCGCAGAATTGAGAACTTCTTGCTTCGCGTCAAAGAATTAGAAGGAGAGATTGGCAAAGAGATTGCTGCTGAATTCAAAGCTGCCCTTGATGATGATCTAGCTGTCCCACAATCACTTGCTCATATCTCTGAATGGCTTAGAGCTGGAAATACGGCGTTAAGTGAGGGCAAGAGCGCTCTTGGGTATGCGAGCAAGATCCGCGGAGCCCTCGATATCTTGGGATGCGACCCATTTGATCCAGCATTTGGTGAATCGGGCAATAAGAAGTTGGATAAGGCGGTAGATGGCTTAATCGCCCTACTTCTTGAACAACGAGAGGCCGCGCGAGTCCGTAAGGATTTCGCAGCAGCAGATGCGATCAGAGATCGGATAGCTGCGATGGGAATCTCAATCGAAGATACACCTAATGGACCGAGATGGAGCGTGAACTAGATGGCGAAGCAACCGAAGCGACGCGCTCTTCGCGGCAAAGGACCAACGCCGAGAGCTGAGAACCGTCCTAACCATAAGAAGTATCGCGGCGGCGAAGATTCAGAGCGCAAGAGAAGTGATCGCCAAAGGCCGGAGCGGAGAGATTCAGAGCGTAGAGATTCAGGTCGGAAAGATTTTGGAAGAAAGCGCGTCGAGCGGAAGCGAATCGATAGCAAGCGTGGCGATCGAAAGCGTGACTTTAGACGTGAACCACGCGAGCACCATGACACTATCGCAGGTCGTAACGCTGTTGTTGAAGCGCTAAGAGCTGGGATTCCCGCGAAAGAGTTAGTTGTTGCTGTTGGCGTTGATATCGATGAGCGATTAGAGGAGAGCGTAAAGCTCGCCCAGAAGATGGGGCTAGGAATTCGCGAAGTCGAACGACGCCAGATCGAGAACATGACTGGTATCGCTAATCACCAAGGAATTGCGCTCGTCGCAAAACCATTCCAATACTCTTCCCAAAAAGAGATCTTTGCGCGTGCTAAAGAACCAGCACTTTTTGTTGCTGTCGATGGCGTAACTGATCCGCGAAACATTGGTGCGATTGCTCGAAGCGCTGCGGCATTTGGAGCTGATGGACTCTTGATTCCAGAACGACGTAATGCGCCACTTACTGCTGCTGCCTGGAAATCCTCAGCTGGCGCGGCCGCGCGCTTGCCGATCGCCCAGGTTACGAATTTGGTTCGCTCGATGCAGGATGCAAAGGAATTTGGCTGCTTTATCGTGGGCCTAGATGGCGATGCCGATACCGCTGTTGAAGCTATGGAGATCGCAGACCAACCGCTTTATGTTGTCGTGGGAAGTGAAGGCCGTGGACTCTCAAGGCTGGTGCGTGAGAACTGCGATCTATTAATCAAGATACCGATGAGCAATACCGTTGAATCACTAAA
>CAZFQY010000085.1:0-1983 GCA_964521265.1 uncultured Clavibacter sp. | reverse complement strand
GCATCCGCCTTGTAAGCGGAAGGTCGTCAGTTCAATCCTGACGGGGGGCTCCACCAAAATCTCGTCCTCTTTCCTGTGAATGTTGTAACCCGTCATACGGGGCCGACCAATTACAAGTTGCGGTCACTGGCACCCCCCTTTACCTTCATCACGTACAGCAGGCGAAGAAGTCCTTCAATCCAATAGGAGAAGTCAAAATGAAGAAGAGATCCAAGTTGATCGCAGTTCTTGCTGCTCTATTCCTATCTACAGGTTCAGTATCTGCAATTGCGGATGTTAAGCCTGGGCAGTCAATGACTCATATGAAGACCGCTCCTGGTCTTGCTTCAGCTCTCGAAGCTGCTGGTGTAGTTCTTTATGTACAAGGTGGCGCAACTGCAGGTGTAATTGGAGATTCAATCTCAGCTGCAAATAGCCAAGTCGTATTTCACGTCCCAATTACTGGCACTAAAGACGGCGTTCAGCATGTTGGTAGCAATATCGTCTTCTTCAATACTGCAAATAACTCTCAGGTCCAACTACGCAATCCAGTTATCGATCTTGCAAAGGGTGTAGTTACCGCAACAATTCCACAAGCAGGGAATCAATCCATCACAGTCTTGACGATCACAAATGGCGCGGACCTAAAGCCAAAGAGAACAACAAATAATGCAACCAAGATTCGTGCCACCTCCTACACCGGAGCTGCGCTCTCCTTGGCACCAGGAGTAGCTGCGACTCTAGCTTCTCTGCTAGGACTTCCTGCTAATGCGCTAACTGATGGAGCTGTATTTGGAAGCGCTGATGTAACACTCAATAAGGCACTTAAGAGGAGATAGTTACTTAACATGGAAGAGCTCTCACGTCGCTCACTTATTGCAGGCGCCTGCGCGATCATCGCGCTTGGTTCGGTAAACCTTCCGGTTGCTGCAAGCGCTTCAGTCAAGAAGATTGCTAATGGCCGGGTATCGGTAAGGGTGCGTGCAATCCCAGAGCTCTCTCAAGTAGGAGGCGCAGTCTCAATTGGAAAAGTGAAGGGCCAGCCGGTCGGTCTTGCTCGTACTGGCCCTTCAACTTATGTTGCATTTAGCCTCGTCTGCCCTCATCAAGGAGTGACTGTTGTTCGTGAGGGAAATGGCTGGGTCTGCCCAGCTCATAGGTCAGAGTTTGAAGTTGATGGCGATCTCGTTTTGGGACCCGCTACTTCGCGTTTACCTCGCGTGCCTTCACGGGTGAGCGGTTCAAGAGTTATTGTCGGTTAATTTGGATTCAGATAGGTTCAATTCATGAAGCGTCTAATTGCATTTGTTATCGGAGCGATTCTGCTTGCTGGTTGTGCCACGAATTCGCAGGACGCAAGTAGCACTTATAGCTCTCAAGACATCATGTTTGCGGAGATGATGATTCCGCATCATGAACAGGCAATTGAGATGTCTGAGATTGCATTTAAAAATACAACTAATCCGGATGTTCTAGCACTTGCCGAGCAGATTCGTGGAGCCCAAGAGCCCGAGATTGAATTCATGAAGAGCTGGCCTGGAGTTAACTCAATGGGGCATATGGGCCACACAATGATGGGAATGCTTGATGAGAACGAGATGGAGATGCTCCGAGTATCAACTGGCGCAGATTTCGATCGCCTCTTCTTAGAGGGAATGATCAAACATCATGAAGGCGCGATTGATATGGCTGAGATGATTGTTGATTCTGCTAACCCCGAGGTAGCGAAGTTAGGGGATTCGATAATCGCTTCCCAGAGCGCTGAAATACAAGCAATGAAGGCCCTTCTAGGTAAGTGAGTTCTGAAAAGCTAGCTCTCAGTTATGAGGGCTTTGGGCTTGCTATTCGAGAGCTTGCTCAATCAATTGCAGATTCTGGCTTTAGGCCTGATGCAATACTCTCGATAGCGCGTGGTGGGTTCTTGATTGGTGGCGCACTTGGTTATGCGTTGGGAGTTAAGAACACCTTAGCGATGAGCGTTGAGTTCTATACCGGCGAGAATCA
>CAZFQY010000084.1:0-2044 GCA_964521265.1 uncultured Clavibacter sp. | reverse complement strand
GCGAGGATCGCTGCAAAGACGAATGCCGAAGAAGAGGATTCAGGCAATACACCTGCAGATCCGGCAATCAAACCACCCAGCATCGGACCGATGGTGTGACCTAGAGAAGTAGAGAAAGAGAAGTAACCGAAGTTGTGATCCTGAAGATGATTCGGGCTCTTACTCGCGACCATTGATTGGCTCGCTGCAACATTTGCAAGATGAGCGATTCCAGCGATTGCTGTCATTGCAGCTATAGCAATTACATTATTTGTGAAAGAGAGGCTTATCGCCAAGAGTATGAAGGCAAATGAACCGGCGATTAGAAGCGGCGCTTCGCCAAATCTCCCGACCCATCTACCCATCGATACCGCAACAAGTAGCGGAGTCAGAGCATAGATTGCAGCAATCAGGCCAATCTCATATGTGGAGGCGCCATTCTCGAGCGCTCGATAAGTGATCATCGGGCGCATCACATAGATGCTTGCTTGGGCTAGGGCTACATTTACAAGAAGCGACCACAACCAACGTTGATTTTTATCGCTCATTTCGTGCTGCTCTGCTTACCTCTCTTAATGAAGCGATAGAGCGGTGGTAAGACGATGAGCAATAGTAGGAATGTATAGAGCGACTTTGTTAATAAACCATCGAATAAGACTGAATGGTCGCCTTGGCTGATTTGGATCGTCCGCTTGTAATACAACTCAGCTAACGGCCCAAGGATTGCGCCTATGACCATGGGGGTAATCGGGACTCCAAATCGGCGGAATAAGTAGCCGATAAAGCCCACAACGAGAGCCATTTGGAGGTCGAATATCGAGCTATTTAGCGCATATCCACCCAATAGCGCGAAGGTCGTGATTCCGGCATAGAGATATGGCCTTGGGATGTAGAGCAGTTTGATCCAGAATCGAATAAAGGGAAGATTAAGTACTAAAAGCAGAGTATTTCCGATGAAGAGTGATGCAATCAACGCCCAGACTAGATCTGGGTTAGTTGTGAATAGAAGTGGCCCTGGTTGGATCTGATAACTCTGGAATGCGACGAGAACAACTGCAGCTGTTGCTGATGTGGGAAGACCGAGCGCAAGAAGCGGTACAAGTGCGCCAGCAGCATTTGCATTGTTCGCAGCTTCTGGTCCGGCTACACCTTCAATCGCACCTTTACCAAACTCTTCTTTGTTCTCTCCCTTTGCCAGCTTCTTTTCTGTCGCATAAGAGAGAAATGTGGGAACTTCAGAACCACCAGCAGGAATTACTCCTAAGGGGAAACCGATAGCAGTTCCGCGCAACCATGGCTTCCAAGAGCGCTTCCATTCCTTCTTATTCATCATTGCCTTGCCGCCAATTGGTATGACTTGCCATTCGGAGTGCTTGAAGCGGCTTGCTAGATAGAGAATCTCACCGAGCGCAAAGAGCGCAACAATCACCGTTACGGTTTCGATTCCATCGATTGCATTGTTGTTACCGAAGGTCAAGCGGATGGAACCAGTCTGAAGATCGGCGCCGATCAATCCCACTACTAGACCGACAGAGAGCGCAAGAACGCCACGAATTCGAGAAGAACCAAGAAGTGTTCCAACTGTGAAGAAGGCGGTGATTATCAAAGCTAAGAATCCAGCGGGTTGCACTTGGATTGCAAACTCAGCTAACTGTGGCGCGGCTAGAGCTAGAAGAAGTGTTGCTAAGGTTCCTGCGACGAATGATCCGATTGCGGCCGTGGCTAGCGCTGCGCCAGCTTTTCCAGCACGGGCCATCTTGTTGCCCTCAACCGCTGTTATTACCGAGCCACTCTCACCTGGGGTATTTAGCAAGATAGATGTGGTCGATCCGCCATACATAGCGCCGTAATAAATTGCGGCAAACATGATGAGTGCTTGGGTTGGTTGCACGGTGAGTGTGATTGGAAGTAAGAGACCGATTGCAAGTGCCGGACCGATTCCTGGAAGAACGCCAACTAGCGTTCCTAGGAATACACCGATAAATCCATAGATGAGGTTGCCGGAGGCAAAAGCTGACTCAAATCCATTTAGAAGATAATCGAAATTACCCATCTGAGTTTCCTA
>CAZFQY010000083.1:0-2116 GCA_964521265.1 uncultured Clavibacter sp. | reverse complement strand
CCATTGTTTTACGCCCACTTAGGCCGGTTTTTATCTGTGAGATAACTCTGATAAAATTGCCGCCTAGCGAAAGGCAAAAAATCTAAATGACATTCAAGGTCGGCGAAACCGTTGTTTATCCCCATCACGGAGCGGCTCTAATCGAAGCGATTGAGACCCGCACGATCAAAGGCGAAGAGAAGATCTACTTAGTATTGAAGGTTGCTGCTGGTGACCTTACGGTGCGAGTACCCGCCGAGAATGTCGACCTAGTCGGCGTACGTGATGTCGTCGATTCAAGTGGTCTAGAGCGCGTCTTCGGAGTATTGCGCCAGCCTTATACGGAAGAACCAACAAACTGGTCCCGTCGCTACAAAGCTAATCTTGAGAAGCTCGCATCTGGCGATGTAATCAAAGTCGCTGAAGTTGTTCGCGATCTCTTCCGTCGCGATCTTGATCGTGGCCTATCTGCTGGTGAGAAGAGAATGCTCGCTAAGGCGCGCGCAATCTTGATCTCCGAGCTCGCTCTCGCTGAGAACACCGATGAGACTAAGGCTGAATCGATTCTCGACGAGGTGCTCGCCTCCTAATCGGCTCTAATCATGAGCCAACCGAAATCTGCTGCGATCATTGCTGGCGCAGGTCTTGGTAATCGTCTCGGTGCAAAGATCCCTAAAGCGCTGATACAAATCGATGGAATCTCACTAGTCGAACGCGCTTTTGCATCGTTGTCTAACGTTGTAGATGAGATTGTGATTACTGCGCCTGAAGGATTTGCCGATGAATTCCGCAAGATAGTTGGTGAATCAGCGAAGGTCATTACCGGCGGAGTGCTCCGTAGTGATTCAGTTAAATTGGCTCTAGAAGCGCTCTCGCCAAGCGTTGAATATGTCTTGGTCCACGATGCTGCGCGTGGGTTAGCTACTAGTGATCTCGCCAATCGAGTATTGAGTGAACTTAAAGGTGGCGAAGTTGCGGTCATTCCAGCACTTGCGGTTGTAGACACCATCAAAGAAGTCGATAACGAAGGCTATGTTCGAAATACACCCGAGCGGAGCTCGCTTAGAGCAGTACAAACGCCACAAGGTTTTGCGGTTTCAGTATTGAAGCGGGCCCATGAAGCAAGTGAAGATGCAACCGATGATGCGGCTCTCGTCGAGGCGATCGGTGTGAAGGTGAAGACGATTGCCGGCGAAGCTAGAGCGATGAAAGTTACTAACCCAGAAGATATAGCGCTTGCACTTGCGTTGATAAATCCAGATTCGAAAGAGCTTCGCGTCGGCTTTGGGACTGATGCGCATGCATTCTCAAATGATGCATCTCGTGAACTATGGCTGGGAGCGATTCTGTGGCCAGGTGAAGTGGGAGTCGATGGACATTCTGATGGCGATGTTGCAGCTCATGCGATCTGTGATGCTCTCTTTGCCGCTGCAAATATCGGAGATCTAGGTTCGAACTTCGGCACTTCGGATCCCAAGTATAAGAGCGCTTCAGGTTCGACTCTCTTGAGTGAAACCTTGGAGCGAATAAAGAGCGCTGGCTTTGAAATAAACAATGTGAGTGTGCAAATTGTTTGCAATCGCCCCAAGATTGGAACGCGCCGCAACGAGATAATCAGCGCGCTATCAAGCGCTCTTAACGGTGCACCAGTATCGGTTTCAGCGACATCGACCGATGGACTTGGGTTTACTGGCGAAGGTAAAGGGATAGCTGCTGTTGCAACGGCGCTATTGATTAAGAGGAAATAGAATTCGCCGATGATTCGCCTTTACGACACCGCCACTCGCGAAGTAAGCGAGTTCAAACCGATAGCCGCCGGCAAGGTCTCTATGTATGTCTGTGGAGCGACAGTGCAAGCGGCACCGCATATCGGACACATTAGAAGTGGCGTTAACTTCGACATTTTGCGTAGATGGCTTGAGGCAAGTGGATTTGCTGTGACATTTGTGCGAAATGTGACTGATATTGATGACAAGATCTTGCATAAGGCAATCCATGAAGAGGCGCCTTGGTGGGCTGTGGCGATGAAGTACGAACGAGCATTCTCTGATGCTTACCGTGCTTTGAATGTATTACCTCCGACCTATGAACCTCGTGCTACCGGTCATGTGACGCAGATGATTGAATTGATGAAGGT
>CAZFQY010000082.1:0-2148 GCA_964521265.1 uncultured Clavibacter sp. | reverse complement strand
ACCTCTTGATTAGTACCTCTACGTAAGTCTGGACCAAACTGCTGGTTAAAATACTGGGAGCAAGTTGGCGTTCACGCCTAGACATTCACCCAATTCACACCAAAGCGTGCGGGTATATGCCCAGATTTTCGGGCCTCGCTACCTAGAATCCACCCGTGATTAAGTTCGAGAACGTGACCAAGGTATATCCGAAGTCCGATAAGCCAGCTCTCGACAATATCTCCCTAGAAGTTGAGAAGGGTGAGTTTGTCTTCTTGGTTGGCCTATCAGGATCGGGTAAATCAACGTTCTTGCGACTTGTCTTGCGTGAAGAGAAGCCAACCTCGGGAAGTATCCATGTGGCTGGAAAAGATCTTCGAACTCTCTCTAATTGGAAAGTACCCCAATTGCGTCGTCAGGTCGGAACTGTTTTTCAGGACTTCAGATTGCTCCCCAATAAGACGGTATCTGAGAACGTCGCTTTCACTCTTCATGTCTTGGGTTTCTCAAGAAAAGAGATTGCTCGAGAGGTTCCTGAAGTTCTAGAGCTAGTGGGATTAGAGGACAAAGGCGATAGAAAACCGGGTGAGTTATCTGGTGGCGAGCAGCAAAGAGTTGCTATCGCTCGTGCTTATGTAAGCAAGCCAGCAATTCTCATCGCCGATGAGCCAACTGGAAACCTTGACCCTGCGACCTCTGTTGGAATTATGAAGTTACTTGATCGCATCAATAGAGAAGGTACGACCGTAGTCATGGCTACCCATGACGCAGGAATCGTCGACCAGATGCGAAAGCGCGTTATCGAACTAGAGGCTGGCCATGTTGTTCGCGATCAGGCTCGCGGCGTATACGGATATTCGGGTTGAGGTGTAATCGATGAAAGCTAGATTTATTCTCGGAGAAGTTGGAATCGGTCTTCGTCGTAACCTAACTATGACTTTTGCGGTGATTATCACCGTCGCTATTTCTCTTTCTCTTCTGGGAATCGGACTTCTATCTAATTCCCAGGTGAGAGTCATGAAGGACTACTGGTACGACAAAATCGAAGTCTCAGTATTTCTTTGCGGTTCTCTCTCGGAAGCATCATCTTGTTCAGGGGGAGTCGTAACAGATGCCCAGAGATTAGAGATCCAACGAGATCTCGAAGCTCTTCCTGTCGTAGAGACCGTTTATTACGAGTCTCAGTCCGAAGCTTTCGAAAGATTCCAGGAGAGATTTAAGGATTCTGCTATCTCGCAGAATGTCACGGTAGATCAACTTCCCGAGTCATTCCGAGTTAAATTGAAGGACCCGACTCAATTTGCGGTAATTCAGAGTGCTTTCTCTGGACGTCCCGGTGTCGATGTAGTCCAAGATCAACGCTCGATTCTCGAGAAATTCTTCCGACTACTTAATGTCCTACGCGATGGGGCCTTGGCAATTGGCTTCGCCAGCGTGCTCACCGCAGCGTTGCTAATTAGCAACACCCTAAGAATCGCTGCTTTCAACCGTAGACGCGAGACAAACGTCATGAAACTCGTGGGCGCAAGCTCATTCTCAATCCAACTTCCGTTTATCTTGGAAGGAATCTTCTCCTCGATTCTCGGATGGGGATTTAGCGTCGGTCTGCTATCAGGCTTGAAATATGTGATTGATGATCGGATTGCACCCTTACTTACCTTTACTAACTTCTTTACTTGGAACGATGTATGGCTAACTTCTGCGTACCTTCTAGGAACCGGTTTACTGGTAGCCACCGTTGCCTCTACTCTTACCCTTCGTAAGTATCTAAAGGTGTAAGGCGTGAGGGGATCGCCCCTCAAGAGGAGAGTTTCTTTCTGTGGCTGGTCGTTCCCCAAAACCCTCAAAGCCTTCCTCTAAGTCAAGCTCCTCAAAGAGGAAAGTCACCGTTCGTTCTTCCGCGAAAAAGAGCGCTCCGGCTGCTGAAGTAGATATTCAAGGTGTTGAAGCTTCACCTACGGTGGTTCTCACACTCCCCAACGGCGATCGAAAGCGAATAGATCAGAGAAACGATCGCGTAGCACTAACTTTTCTTGGGACATTTATAGCCGCACTATTTTTTGTCTTGGGAGCAGGATTTGGTAATTCTCAAGGAAATTCTTTGGTTGATGGCGCTATCGATGAATTAGTATCTAATTCGACGGTCGACGTTGATAGAGAAACCTTAGA
>CAZFQY010000081.1:0-2172 GCA_964521265.1 uncultured Clavibacter sp. | reverse complement strand
AGTTTCGACTTGTCGAGCGCTCCACCGATTCCAAAGCCATCAAAAGAGATCCCGCTGGACTCCATACTTCCTAAATCGCGAGCGGCTTTTCTACGTAGATCTTCATATTGAGCACCTTGCAAGACCCCAAAGAGCGCTTGATATGGACGATCTTTTCTTAAGTCAGTCAGGTTCTTATGTTCATCAAGGCAGCGAATTGCCCAGAGCCGAGTCCGCTCAAGAGATTCTTCTTGATACTTCCGAGTGTTATGAAGAGTGGTCAATTCATCGAAGGCGAAGATAATGTCGGCGCCAATCTGATGTTGAACCTGCATCGAGATTTCCGGTGAGAAACGATGCATCGATCCATCTAGATGGGATTTAAAAGTCACGCCGTCGTCATCGACATGGGCCAACCGCTCTCGCTTCTCGGCGATCAGATCATCAGAGTTGAGCGAGTCACCGTTCATATCGATGACTTTCTTAAATCCAACACCAAGCGACATAACCTGGAATCCGCCGCTATCAGTGAATGTCGGCTTATCCCAATTCATGAACTTTCCTAGGCCACCAGCTTGATCCAATGTTTCTGGGCCGGGTTGAAGGTAGAGGTGATATGCATTTGCCAGGACAGCTTGTGCGCCAAGATCAGAGATTGAATCTGGTAGCGCTGATTTCACCGTCGCCTTAGTCCCCACGGGAATGAAAGCTGGAGTCTTTATTTCTCCGTGCGGGGTAGTGATTACTCCGCTGCGACCGTGCGCTCCCGGGATTGTGTTTCTTACCTCGAAAGAAAATGACATAGCGCTCAATTGAACCATCTAAATGAGAGGCTCCATGGCTTAAGGTCTGTTTGTGAGCGATAAGTCAGCAAAATTGGGCAAGAACTATTGGCGACTTTGGACTGCGCATGCGACCAGCAACCTCGGCGATGGATTGGCTACCGTTGCTTTTCCTTGGCTCGCTTCGGCCGTAACGCGAGACCCATTTCTTATTGCTCTTATTACCGTCATGAGTCGTTTGCCCTGGCTGATTTTTACCCTGCCCGCTGGTGTGATTACTGATCGTTTTGATCGAAAGAAGATCATCGTCTTGATGGATGTTGCCCAGGGAGCGCTCGCACTACTACTCGCCGGCGCTATCTTCGTTGAGCGGAACTCGCTACCAGCGCTCAATAACCTCACAAACTCAAGTGTGGTTGAAACTAATTACCTCTTATATTGGAGCTTGGTAGGGATCTCCTTGCTCTTTGGGTTCACGGAGGTGCTTAGAGATAACGCCTCACAGACTTTCCTCCCTGCGGTCGTCGCAAAAGAGAATCTAGAGAGTGCAAATGGAAAGTTATGGTCTGCAGAGTATGTAATGAATAGCTTTGTTGGACCGCCACTTGCGAGTTTGTTACTCGGATTTGCAGTTTATCTCCCGTTCTTCTTCCACAGCTCCACTTTCTTCATTGCTGCTGGTTTGATCGCTTTGATTGCGACGATTCCCAAACCGGTTACAGAAGTTGAAGAAAAGGCGAAGGTAAATTTTCGGGCTGAGATTAAAGAGGGATTTGGTTGGCTATGGCGTCATTCGCTTCTGCGTCCGATGGCGATAATCCTTGGAACGCTAAATCTCGTCGGATCGATTACAGCTGCCACCTTCATCCTCTTTGCTCAAGAGATACTCAAAACTTCGGTATTTGAATTTGCAATCTTGGGAACTGCCGGCGCGATCGGTGGAACACTTGGTGGAATCCTGGGACCGAAAATCTCAAAGAAATTGGGTAGTGGTCCATCCCTTTATCTGACTCTCATCTCGATGCCGATCATGGGATTGGTAATTGGATTGACATCGAATTGGTATATCGCTTGGGTGATGATTGCTGGAACGACGATCTTCGCAGTTCTCTGGAATGTAATTACGGTTTCGCTCCGTCAGAGCATCATTCCTACTCATTTATTGGGAAGGGTGAATAGCGTCTATCGATTCTTTGCCTGGGGGAGCATGCCGATAGGGACTCTCATTGGAGGTGCGATCGTTAGCGCGACCGAGGCTTTCGGGGATAGGGAGCTCGCCCTACGAATGCCTTACTTTGTAAGCCTGGTTCTTGGGTTGGTCATCTTCGCTTTTGCCGCCCCGAGGCTTACTACTGAAAAAATTGAAAGGGCCCGAGCCGAGGGCGACCCCCTTTCATAACGGAATTTTGAT
>CAZFQY010000080.1:0-2185 GCA_964521265.1 uncultured Clavibacter sp. | reverse complement strand
AGTCAGTTGTTCGCGCCGCTCGCATGGGTGCGCATCTCGCACTTGCGATTATTGGTGGAGATCCAGCTCGCTTCAAACCATTCGCTGATCTATACGGAAGAGCCTTAGCGGAATTCAACAAACCGATGCTTACGATCTCGATTCACTCTCCAGGCCACATTAGTGATGATGATCAGACCGCAATCGAAGAGCAATGGCCACATTACTATGCGATGTTTGGTCGAATCGGTCGCGAACGCGGTTGGGGACCGACCACTAAAGAGCACTATATAAATGAAGTGCGTCATGGCTCCCTATACGTTGGAAGCCCTGAGACGGTAGCTCGAAAGATTGCCTATGCGATCTCATCGGTAGGGGCGGATCGATTTGATTTCAAGTACGCAAATGGACCGATGCCACAAAGCAAATTGATGAAGTCAATTGAGCTCTATGCGACCAAAGTTGTTCCTAGGGTGAAGGAACTGTTGGCTGAGAAGAACTCAGCTCTTGCCGCGAAGTAGCTGATTCGGCCAAGTAACTTCAGCATTTAGCTCTTTTGCCGCTTGAAGTGGCCATCTGGGATTTCGAAGGAATTCCCGAGCCATCATGACAGCGTCAGCTCTTCCACTACTAACTATTTCATCAGCCTGCTTTGATTCAGTAATCAATCCCACCGCACAAGTTGGGATATCTGATTCTTTTCTAATTCGCTCGGCAAATGGGACTTGATATCCGGGTCCAACCGGTACTGGAGCGCCGGAGCTAGTTCCGCCAGAGGAGACATCAATTAGATCAACGCCAACTTCCTTGAGCAAACTGCATAGTTGAACCGACTCATCGATTGTCCATCCATCCTCCAACCAATCAGATGCTGAGATTCGAACGAATAGCGGCATTGAGTCAGGAATTGCATTTCGGACTTCCTTGGCAATCTCCAAGATGAAGCGGATGCGATTCTCGAATGAGCCACCGAATTCATCTTCACGCTGATTCGAAATGGGGGAGAGGAATTGATGAATCAAGTATCCGTGAGCCGCGTGAATCTCAACTACGTCAAAACCTGCGCGGACTGCTCGTTGTGCTGAATCTGCGAAAGCTTTTACAAGCGCCTTAATCTCTGCAATCGATAGCGCTTTTGGAATTGGGTATTTCCCGCCGAAAGAGATCGCGCTAGGTGCAACGCACTCCCAACCGCCCTCTTCCTTTGATGCCATCGGGTGATCACTCCATGGAGGAAGGCATGAAGCCTTGCGCCCTGCATGAGCTAGTTGGATTCCGATTTTCGTACCCATTGAATGGGCGAAGTCGACAATGGGAATCAATCGATTAGCTTGTTCATCGCTCCAAAGCCCAAGACAAGCAGTCGAGATTCGTCCTTCTGGAACAACACCAGTCGCTTCCATCATGATCATTCCAGTGCCACCAGTGGCGAAGGAACCTATGTGTACGTCATGCCATTGCGTTGCAACGCCATCGATAGCTGAGTATTGGCACATAGGGCTGACCCAAATTCGGTTATGGAATGAGACGCTTCTAATTGTCATTGGGCTGAATAGATGGGCCATGCGCCAAGCCTAATAGGGGAGTTCTTTGGCATAGTTACCTCATGTCAAAGAGGATTTCGCCGCTAAAGGATTTTCTCCATAAAGAGAGCGCTTCTGGTGTGCTCTTGCTTATTGCTGCAGTCTTGGGTCTAGCGGTTGCAAATTCTCCGATTGCCGGCTCCTATTTTGATTTTCTGGATATTGACTTCAAGATTGACACAGCAGGAATTCTTCTTGAGATGACCGTTTTGAAGGTCATCAACTATGGGCTCATGACTGTTTTCTTCTTTGTGGTCGGTCTAGAGATCAAACGCGAAGTTACGTCGGGACATCTTTCGAAACTGCGCCAAGCTGCCGCACCTTTCTTTGCTGCTATTGGCGGGATGGCAGTTCCTGCTCTTGTTTATCTAGCCCTAGCTGGCGATGTTGCGCCGGAAGGCTGGGCAATTCCAGTAGCTACTGATATCGCTCTTGCTGTCGGAGTTCTTTCTCTAATGGGCTCGAGAGTGACTCAAGCTCTCAAAGCATTTTTATTGGCGTTGGCAGTAATTGATGACATTGCTGCGATATTGATTATTGCACTTGTGTATTCGAGCGGAGTTGTTTTCTCCTGGCTCCTAGGGGGAGTACTCGCGATAATCGCTACTTTCATACTGCAGAAG
>CAZFQY010000079.1:0-2244 GCA_964521265.1 uncultured Clavibacter sp. | reverse complement strand
AAAACCTCATTAGCAGTGAGGCGCACTAGACCGGGCTATGCGACGTCTCCAGTAACGCGGAATTCTACAACCATGCGGCAATAGAAGATTTCGGGACTTAACTCTGCTTTCGAGCAAGAAGTCGGGTTAAGCCAAGGATCAATAGCACGATAGAGCCACCTATAAGAGTGGTAAAAATAAACTCTCGGCCAATTGGTCCCGCAAATATGAAGCCTGACCCAATTACAGAAATTACCTTTGGGACATCAGGAGAGATGATTTCAATCTGCCATCTATCTGGTCTGGGATTAGCATCACCCTTCGTCCTTATTCTTGTCATGCCTAATTCATCGTTCACTTCGATGACTCTATGCATGAACTTAAGTTCTCGATTCTGCGGCAGAGGCAGTACCAAGACATCACCATCGCTTATTTCCTTCTTTGTAATCTGCCTTGTTACGACTATATCCCCAGCTTGTATAGATGGTTCCATACTCCTTGAGGTCACCATCGCAAATGAGAGTTCATATACAAGGGTGATGGCCGCTAAGGAAAATAAACCTAGAGTAGTTACAAAGATCAGAGAGTTTGAAACAGTCCTTCGTAAGCTCATGAATTACTAAAAATCCCAGTGCGAATGTTGTTTCGTGACACGTTTACGGAAAGCGTTGTCGTGTAGATATTCTTAACATTTGGTGGGGTACTCGCTCGTACGCTCAGTTCACCACCACTACCAAGATTCAAGTTACCAAACGAGATAGTTGAGAGTAAGTCAGTAGCTGTTCCTACGGTTACTCGAGTACCTGAACAAGTGTTGGTGCTTGCGTTCCAGGTTCCATTTTGGCAGAGCTCAAATGTCGTGTTATTTGGTCTACCGCTACCTCCAGATTGGGTTTGTGTAACATCAACAGTGAATCCATTGACTGGGAAACTTCCAGTATTGCGTAACGTGAAGAAGTTATATGCCACACCGGTGTTAACTGTCCAAGTAATTGTGTATGGAGTATTCGAGGGGCTCTGGTTCGCACCAACAGCGATAACAGACCAATTCCCTGAGGTAGCTGAAACGGTGCGAGACCAAAGACTTGTTTGCCCAGCATTGCTTGGCGTCTGAAGAGAAAGGAGCATCAAGAGAGTCACTACCAGGCGTTTCATCTATCTCCTTCGAATATGTAGAAGGGGGCGCTGATTTTCAAGAGAATCTGCGCCCTCCTCTATTAGCCTCTATTAGCTATTGGTTGAAGTTGCGAGTCTCTGTTCGAAATCAAAGTTGTAGGTAATCGCAACTGACTTGCCTTGAACTGTGTTTGCAGGCAAGACGCCATTTATCGTTGTTTCATTCTGATCAGGGAGCTGTAGCGATATCTTCAAATACTTGAAAGCTCCTGAGGCCATGGCACCCGAGGTTAGGTTCGTCTCATTAGCTAGTGCGCTAAGGGTAGAAGGCGCGATTTCCTGACTAGGTGTGCCGTTGCAAGATCCATCAATTGGATTCCAGGCCACAGGACAACTGGAGACAGTGAGCCTAAGTGCCTGATTACTTGAACCACCAACTCCATCTGATATCAGTGTTGGATCTCCGGTTTGCGTGGTCTTCAGGGAGAGATTAATTGCGTCTAGCGTTCCATCATTCTTAAGAGTGACATAACGATTTACAACATCTCCAGGGGCCAAGTTGTTAATACTCTGACTGAAACCCACGCCATTATTGGAGAGGCTTAGTTTTAAAGTTCCTGAATTTACGTTCTCTGCGACTGTATTGAATGCCGTTGCATTTAAACCGGCAAGTACTCCTTGGCCAATTATCGCTGCCGCTGAGAGCGCCATGACTGCACCCGCAATAAGGCGCCATGGACTCTTTTTTTGTCTTACTTCGCTCATCTTCTCTCTTTCATTTCTTCTACCCTCAATTGAGCAGATTGGGGAGAAGGATTCAGGCGTCCAATAAAACGAACTGCTCAATCGAGTCGCGTTCATCTCAATAAGTTCAAGTACTTGGGAGAGGAAACTTCACTATTTGAGGCTCTCTAAATCTAGGAGTACTCTCCTACTGTGACTTTCGATGAAGGTGAAAAGAAAGCGAAGAAAAATAACCTTCGCACCCATGACATTCCTACCCCAGAACCGCTAAAGAAGTTCATGGAGCAAGGTTGGGCCCCTTCACCTCTCGATGGCCTCAAGAAGAGCCCTGCTACTCCTTTTGCTGTCGCTCGACGCGAAAGATTGTCGAAAGCATTTCCAAATAAGCGTCTAGTTATACCTGCT
>CAZFQY010000078.1:0-2257 GCA_964521265.1 uncultured Clavibacter sp. | reverse complement strand
GAAGTCATCGAGTCACGCGCTGAGCGCGAGGCTGCTGCACTTGCTGCCGCTAAGGCGCCGAAGAGCGATCGTCCACGACGCGCACCTCGCGCACCACGTGGCGAAGTCACCACTACAACTGTTGAGGCAACTGCTACAGCTACTGAAGCTGTCGCAACTGAAGCAGCTCCAACAACTTCTCCAGCAAGCGAAGGAGGCGAGGCGTAAATGTTGATTCCACGTCGCGTTAAGTACCGTAAGCAGCACCATCCAAAGCGCTCTGGTAAGTCAAAGGGCGGAACGGCTGTTGCATTCGGTGACTTCGGACTTCAAGCAACTGAGGGTGGTTATGTAACCAACCGTCAGATTGAAGCTGCTCGTATCGCAATGACTCGCTATATCAAGCGCGGTGGAAAGGTTTGGATCAATATCTATCCAGATCGTCCACTTACAAAGAAGCCTGCTGAAACTCGTATGGGTTCCGGTAAGGGTTCACCAGAATTCTGGATCGCAAACGTCAAGCCTGGTCGAGTTCTCTTCGAGATCTCCGGCGTAACGCTTGAGACTGCAAATGCTGCGCTATCTCGCGCCGCACACAAACTTCCAGTCAAGTCCCGCGTTGTACTACGTGAGGAGGCATAAAGATGTCGAAGATAACCAAGGCTGAAGAATTCCGCGGTAAGTCAACCGAGGATCTACAAGAGAAGCTAAAGGAGTTGAAGGAAGAACTCTTCAATCTCCGCTTCCAGGCCGCAACTGGCCAGCTTGAGAGCCACGGTCGTTTGACCGCGGTCCGTAAAGAGATCGCTCGCCTCTACACAATCTTGCGTGAGCGCGAACTAGGCATCGGAGGTGCTGCATGAGTGAAGACCGCAACTTCCGAAAGGTTCGCGAAGGAATCGTCGTAAGCGACAAGATGGATAAGACCGTCGTCGTTAAGGTCGAGGATCGCGCAAAGCATGGCCTTTATTCAAAGGTCATCACCAAGAACAAGAAGTTCAAGGCGCACGATGAGACTAACTCCGCTGGAGTTGGCGATCGCGTACGCATTATGGAAACCCGACCACTCTCTGCAACAAAGCGTTGGCGAGTAGTAGAGATCATCGAGAAGGCGAAGTAACCATGATTCAAGCAGAATCACGTCTACGTGTAGCGGATAACACCGGAGCTCGCGAGCTTCTCTGTATCCGCGTTCTCGGTGGCGCAAAGCGCCGCTACGCTGGCATTGGCGATGTAATCGTCTGCTCCGTCAAGGATGCAATTCCTGGCGGTCAGGTAAAGAAGGGCGAAGTCGTAAAGGCTGTAATCGTCCGCACCGCTAAAGAGAATCGTCGCGCTGATGGTTCCTACATCAAGTTTGATGAGAACGCCGCTGTCATCATCAAAGATGACAACGAACCACGCGGCACTCGTATCTTCGGACCGGTTGCTCGTGAACTTCGCGACAAGCGCTTCATGAAGATCATCTCACTCGCTCCGGAGGTACTCTAAATGCGTATTAAGAAGGGCGACAAAGTCCTAGTTATTGCTGGAAAAGATAAGGGCCTAACTGGAACTGTCCTTAATGTGAACACCAAGACTGCACGCGTCACTGTCGAAGGTGTAAATCGCGTAAAGCGCCACACTAAGGAAGAGAAGTCACAACGTGGCGCCAAAGTTGGCGGCATCTTGAACGTTGAGGCTCCAATTGATTATTCAAATGTCATGCTTCTTGCAGATGACGATAAGGCGACACGGATTGCAGTCCGTAAAGATGAAGATGGCAAGAACATCCGCATCTCACGTCGCACAGGAGGGGATATCTAATGACGACCGCTACTGCGCCACGTCTTAAGTCTCGCTATAAGAGCGATGTTGTAGCTGCACTACAACAGCAATTCGGTTACAAGAACCGGATGCAGATCCCAACTCTCTCCAAGATCGTCGTCAATATGGGCGTTGGAGAAGCAGCAAAGGATTCGAAGTTGATCGAAGGTGCGGTCCGCGACCTGACTGTGATCACTGGCCAAAAGCCAATCGTCACTAAGGCTCGTAAGTCGATCGCTAACTTCAAGCTCCGTGAGGGACAACCAATCGGCGCTCACGTCACACTTCGCGGCGATCGTATGTGGGAGTTCATGGATCGACTTCTATCAGTATCGCTACCTCGTATTCGCGACTTCCGCGGACTCTCACCAAAGCAGTTCGATGGAAGCGGTAACTACACCTTCGGTCTAACCGAGCAGGTCGTGTTCCCAGAAATCCAGCAGGATAAGTTGGATCGCGTTCGCGGAATGGA
>CAZFQY010000077.1:0-2329 GCA_964521265.1 uncultured Clavibacter sp. | reverse complement strand
TTTAGTTGTGCAGTAACGACTTGGTGGATTAGCGGGACATTTACCTGGACATCAAAGATCTCAGCAGGAAGATCGAATGATCCAGCCTTGCCGCCCTTTGCATCCTTAACTTCAACTGTAAGAGCCATTACGCACCTGCCTTCTTCATTACTTCACTCGCAACGCTCTTTGAAGCGGTACGGATGACAACTTTTGAACCATTGCGGCCAGGGATTGAACCCTTAACAAGAATGAGATTCTTCTCGGCATCAACAGAATGAATTGTGAGATTTTGAAGTGTGACAGTGTCGAGACCCATACGACCGCTCATGCGCTTGCCGCGGAATACGCGACCAGGCGTTGTACGGTTACCGATAGAACCTGAGGTGCGGTGCTTACGCTCAACACCATGGCCATCACCGAATCCACGGAAGTTGTGACGCTTCATAACACCAGCAGTTCCCTTACCGAGTGAAGTGCCCTGGGCATCAACGCTTTCGCCAGCAGCAAAGATGTCAGCCTTCACTTCTTGTCCGACTGTGTAGTTAGCAGCGGCAGCAGTGCGAATCTCGCCGACATAGCGACGTGGAGTCACGCCAGCTTTTGCGAAGTGGCCTGATTCTGGCTTTGTGACCTTCTTAGGATCGATCGCACCGAAAGCGAGTTGAACAGCTTCGTAGCCATCTTTCTCAAGGGTGCGTACTTGGGTAACGACGCATGGACCAGCTTCAACGACAGTCACAGGAATAACCTTGTTGTTCTCATCGAAGACCTGAGTCATACCGAGCTTCACGCCAAGGATTCCCTTGATCGTGCTGCCCTTAGATTGTGTAGTAGTCATCTCAGTTCTCCCTTAGAGCTTGATCTCGATATCGACGCCAGCAGGAAGATCGAGGCGCATCAATGAATCCACTGTCTTTGGCGTTGGATCGATGATGTCGATCAGACGCTTGTGGGTGCGCATCTCAAAATGTTCGCGGCTGTCTTTGTATTTGTGAGGAGAACGAATCACGCAATAGGTGTTCTTCTCTGTTGGTAGCGGAACTGGGCCCGCGACCGTTGCACCAGTGCGCTCGACAGTTTCGACGATCTTCTTCGCCGAGGTGTCGATCACCTCATGGTCATAGGCCTTGAGCCTGATGCGGATCTTTTGTCCCGCCATGTTCGTTTCCTCTTTCTTCTTTAACTATTACTTCTCTTTTATAAACAGGGCGGCGGTGCCGCCCTGTTTATTTACTTCTTTTTTCCTTCTATTACTTCAAGATCCCTTACTTCAAGATCTTGGTGACGCGACCTGCACCAACGGTGCGGCCACCTTCACGGATCGCGAAGCGGAGTCCTTCTTCCATAGCGATTGGCTGGATGAGGACAACAGACATTGCTGTGTTGTCGCCAGGCATAACCATTTCGGTTCCGGATGGAAGGGTTACAACACCTGTTACGTCAGTTGTACGGAAGTAGAACTGAGGACGGTAGTTGTTGAAGAACGGAGTGTGACGTCCGCCTTCATCCTTGGAAAGGATGTATGACGATGCTTCGAAGTCGGTGTGAGGAGTAACGGAACCAGGCTTGCAAACAACCTGACCGCGCTCGACATCTTCACGCTTCAAACCACGGAGAAGTAGACCAACGTTTTCGCCAGCTTGTCCTTCATCAAGGAGCTTGCGGAACATTTCAACACCGGTGATAACTGTCTTCTGTGAATCTGGACGGATACCAACGATTTCAACTTCTTCGTTTACCTTGACGATACCGCGCTCGATACGTCCGGTAACAACGGTGCCACGGCCGGTGATGGTGAATACATCTTCGACTGGCATCAAGAATGGCTTATCAACTTCACGAGTTGGCTGTGGGATGAATGTATCTACAGCGTTCATGAGTTCCATGATCTTCTCTGCCCAAGCAGCATCTCCTTCGAGAGCCTTAAGAGCTGAGATACGGACGATTGGGGTGTCCTTACCTGGGAACTCATACTTGTTTAGGAGGTCGCGAACTTCTTCCTCAACAAGAGCAAGAATTTCTTCATCATCAACCATGTCGGACTTGTTTAGAGCTACGACGATTGAAGGAACGCCAACCTGGCGTGCAAGGAGAACGTGCTCCTTGGTCTGTGGCATTGGGCCATCAGTTGCTGCGACTACGAGAATTGCACCGTCCATCTGTGCGGCACCGGTGATCATGTTCTTGATGTAGTCAGCGTGACCTGGGCAGTCAACGTGTGCGTAGTGACGCTTCTCGGTCTGGTATTCGATGTGTGCGATCGAAATGGTGATACCACGCGCCTTCTCTTCTGGCGCCTTATCGATCTGATCGAATGGTGTGAATGGGTTTACATCTGGATATTTGT
>CAZFQY010000076.1:0-2592 GCA_964521265.1 uncultured Clavibacter sp. | reverse complement strand
GCAAAGGTCGCAACTCTCGGTGAAGTCCCTGGAAATCGAGTCCCAGTCATCTTCTATTTCGCCAAAGCTGGCAAGGTCGAACTAAGCGCTCTAATCGTTGAGAACGAAGGAATCTACAGCTCCATCTTGTAACCAAGGCCGCGGACGGTCTGGATTACCTTTGGGTTAGCTGGATCATCTTCTATCTTTGCTCTAAGTCTTTTGATATGAACATCTAGCGTCTTGGTATCGCCAACGTAATCGCTACCCCAGACTCGATCGATTAATTGCATACGAGTTAGCACGCGACCGGCATTTCGCATCAAGAACTCGAGTAGCTCGAACTCCTTCAACGGTAAAGATGCTGGAATCCCATTTATCGATACCTGGTGGCGATCGATATCCATTCTGATTCCATGAACGGTTATGACACCAGAATCAATCACCGCGCCATCTCCGCCATTGCGCCTTAGTACCGCATTTATGCGCGCAACTAACTCGCGGGCTGAATACGGCTTAGTCACATAATCATCAGCGCCGATCTCAAGTCCGACGACCTTATCCACCTCAGAATCCTTAGCGGTAAGCATGATGATCGGTACCTTTGATTTTGCTCGGATCTGGCGACATACCTCTGTTCCGGAAACTTCAGGCAACATCAGATCAAGCAGAATCAGATCGATTCCACCCTGATCGAACTTCTTCAACGCCTCAGTCCCTGTGGCTGCAGTAACTACCGAGAAGCCCTCTTTTCCAAGGAGGAACTCCAGCGCTTCAGAGAAGGAGCTCTCATCTTCGACAACGAGTATCCGTGTCATTACGCCTCCTCACTTAGCTCTTGATTTGTGGCGATCGGTAACAGGATCGAGAAGGTGCTTCCTACACCCTCTTGGCTCCACACCTTCACATCGCCACCATGATTGAGAGCGACATGTTTGACAATCGATAGACCTAATCCAGTTCCGCCGGTCTGGCGAGAGCGCGCTGGATCAACACGATAGAAACGCTCGAAGATTCTCCCTAACTCTGAATCTGGGATACCGATCCCTTGATCGGCGACTGTTATCTCGACTAATTCATTCTTAACACTTGAGGTGACTGAGACCTTTGTGTTCTCAGGAGAATAGTTGATCGCATTCTCAACCAGGTTATGGACAGCTGCAATCAACTGATCACGATCGCCAATAACAGTAGCGTCCTGGATTATTCCAATCTCGACATCGATACGACGAGCCTCCGCGCTAACTTGAGCTTGATCGACTGCTTCACGGATCACATCACCGACTTCTACTGGAAAGGCTTTCTGCAGTGGATCGCTACTTTGTAGCCTAGAGAGGTCGATGATCTCTTGTACTAGATCGGCAAGGCGCTTGGCCTCACTCTGCATCTTCGTTGCAAAGCGAACGACCTCTTCAGGTTGATTCTTCGCGCCCAAAATCGCCTCACTCAATAGCCCAAGTGCGCCGATCGGCGTCTTTAATTCGTGAGAGACGTTCGCTACAAAGTCACGACGAACCGCATCGATTCTGCGAGCTTCACTCTCATCAGAAATTAGAACCAAGATCAGACCATCTTCAGTGAGTGGCGTTGCAGATATAGATAACTCGCGCTTTCCTTGGCCGATTGGTCCACGAGCAATCTCTATAGAACCACGACGTGCGGAATTACTACGACGAACGCCACGAATCAGAGCAATTAAATCTTCGCTAGTTATTCGACCATCCTTAACTACACCAAAAGTTGCAAGACCATCGCTCTGATGAAGAATTACTTCGCCAGGAAGTACCAATAACGATTCAGTTTCAAGTGAATCAAGGGTTCTAGTTAATAATTCGGGGATCTCAAGACGCTCATCTAAATCGCTCGCATCTTTGCGGAACCTCATGGCTCAATGGTACGAAAATCCATAGGGGCGGTCACTTCTGGGCGATTTACCGGTTGTTCACCTCAAGGCCTTCCCAGGTTCACCGAGAAATCAGTGAGAAAATGACTAATCAGGTCATTAGCAATTACTCTTACGCCTGTGAATTGGTTACGCAGCGCATTTCAGGATGAGTTAGATGGCGTTACAGCAACGCTCGTCGAACTCTCCTCGATTGTCTCTCAAGCAATCGATAGGGCAACTCACGCGCTTCTTAATGCAGATCTTGCTGAAGCAGAAGAAGTCATCGCTGCTGACGATCGCGTTGATGATCTCCAGCATGAACTTGATGCACGCATCATCGACATCATCGCGCGCCAACAACCAGTCGCTTCCGATCTCCGTGCGCTAGTAACCGCTCTACGAATGAGCGCTGATCTCGAGCGTATGGGCGATATGGCTCACCACGTCGCAAAAATCACCCGCCTTCGCCATCCCAATGCCGCAGTTCCTGCTGAATTGCTCTCCACCATCGAAGAGATGGGCAAAGTCGCGAAGTTAATCGCTGATAAAGCTGGTTCGGTCATCAACTCTCGCGATATCGACAAAGCCCTTGAATTAGAGCGCGATGATGATGAGATGGATAAATTGCATCGCAAACTCTTCACCACTCTTCTAGATGATAAGTGGGCTCACGGAACTGAGTCTGCAATCGATATCACTCTCATCGGTCGCTACTACGAGCGCTTCGC
>CAZFQY010000075.1:0-2631 GCA_964521265.1 uncultured Clavibacter sp. | reverse complement strand
GATGTGCGCGAGGCGATGGCTAAAGAGTCGCTGCAGCCACAGTTATCGGAGCTTTCCCGTAGGGAAATCGAGATATTGGCCTTGATGGCTCAAGGGAAATCAAATGCTGGGATAGCAAAGACGCTCTACATAACTGAGGGCTCTGTTGAGAAGCATATTTCTAGCATTCTCAGCAAACTTGAACTAAATGTGGAGGAAGATAGTCATCGAAGAGTCTTGGCTGTGCTTAAGTATTTGGGTATTGATTCGAATAATGGCAAACTGACCTAATGACAGCAATTTCCGTAAAGGGATTGACGAAGAGCTATGGCGATTTGGTTGCCGTAAAAGATGCGACATTCGATGTTCCGCTCGGGACGATTTGTGGGTTCGTTGGGCCGAATGGCTCCGGAAAAACTACAACGATTCGAATGTTATTGAGCCTCATCACCCCAACTTCTGGAAGCGGTGAGATCTTGGATCATCCGATCTCACATCCAGAGCGATATCTATCGAGCGTTGGAGCGATGATTGAAGGCCCGGCTTTCTATCCCGCTCTCACCGGCGCAGAAAATCTTCGCGTCATCGCGACGTTAGGTGGATTTCCGCTAGAGCGGATCCCCGAGCTCCTTGAGACCGTGGGCTTGTCTGGCCGCGGTGATGATAAGTACAAGACTTATTCATTGGGAATGAAGCAACGATTAGGTATTGCTGCCGCCCTTCTTCCCAACCCAAAGCTATTGATTCTTGATGAACCAACAAATGGACTCGATCCGGCGGGAATCCAGGAGATCCGAGATCTACTTTCGAAGTTGGCAAAAGAGGGCGTCACCGTCTTCGTCTCATCCCATCTTCTATCTGAGATAGAGATGATCTCTGAATACTTGGTGATGCTGCGGAAGGGTGAAGTTATCTTCTTTGGCAAGACTGAAGAGCTCTTGCACCGCTCTCGGCCAACCATCGTCGTAAAGGCAACAAAATCAAGCGATTTGAAGCGGTTAAAGAAGTTAGTCGATGAGATTGGCCATCCGGCAATTCTTGAGGGCGATGAACTTCGAATCGATGCGGAAGAGAAGTGGGGCGCTGAACTTAATGAGTTAGCCTTTGAGAACGACATTGTTCTAAGGCAGATAACCCCAGTCCGTCCAACTCTCGAAGAGACTTTCTTCACGATGACGGAGGAGGAGCGATGAGAATCTTCCTCGCCGAATGGCGCAAACTTCGCAGACCAACTCTCTTCATCGGCAGCATGGGTGCAGTCGTTGCTGTAACCGCACTTGTGGTCTCGCTGCTTTTCTTGCTTATTGACGCCGAAACTGGAAATGCTGATCGTGGCGAGAGAATAACTAGAGAGATATTGGCTCTACCTAGTGGAATCTCCATCGGTTTTAGTAGTTCTGCTGGCCTGCTTGGAATCGTGGCGCTCTGCGTCTTTGCAGCCCAGACCGCACAGGAATACACCTATGGAACTCTGCGAAGCCTCTTAGTTCGTGAACCGAGAAGAATTCGACTCTTGCTCGGTAAGTATCTTTCGATGGGACTCTTTGCGCTCTTTACCGTGATCTTTAGCGCAATCACAAGCGTTGCTTTGGCATTCGCTCTATCCGGCACTGCCAAAGTGCCGACAGATGCATGGACCACAAGTGAGGCATGGACCAATCTCCTTGAGACTTTTGGAAATGTGTTGATCTCGACATTCGGCTACGGCACTATCGGAATGGTCTTGGGACTTCTCTTGCGCTCTCCAATCAGTTCGATATCTATTGGCGTTGGATGGCTCTTCATCGTTGAGTCGATTCTTTCGATCGCGTGGAGCCCTTCTGGAAATTGGCTACCTGGATCGCTTTTATCTGTCGTTGCAAATGGTGGGGCGCCAATAGGGGTAACAGATGCTCCGAGCTACGGAGAGGCTCTCATCCGCGTCTCAGCAATGATTAGCGCAGCGGCTCTAATAACCGGCTTCATGTTCAAGCGTAGGGATGTGGCCTCTTAGGCATTAGTTGAAGATTCAACTAAGTTGGATTAGGGTCTGGCTATGGACTTAAACAAGCTCCGCTTCGGCCTCGACACATTCGGGGATACCCAGCATGACGATTCGGGCGCTCCGATTAGTGCGGCCCAGACGATTAGAAATGTGATTGCGCAAGGCGTGCTTGCTGACTCATTGGGCTTGAGCAACTTCAACGTCGGTGAGCACCATCGCGATGACTTCGCAGTCTCTTCTCCAGACACAGTCCTCGCTGGGTTAGCAACTGTTACGAAACAGATTGGCTTAGGAACAGGCGTAACGGTCCTTTCAAGTGATGATCCAATTCGCGTCTATCAGAGATTCGCAACTATCGACGCCCTTTCTTATGGGAGAGCAGAGATAACTGCTGGACGTGGATCCTTTATCGAATCTTTTCCGTTGTTTGGTTTTGAACTCTCGGATTACAGCGTCTTGTTCGAAGAGAAGTTACAGATACTTGCTGAAGCGCTAAAGGAGCGTCCCGTAACTTGGTCGGGAAGTGTTCGCGCACCATTGAACAATCAGGAGATCTATCCCAAGACTGAACGTGGAGGAATTCCGCTTCGAGTAGGTGTTGGTGGAACTCCAGAGTCAGTTGTTCGCGCCGCTCGCATGGGTGCGCATCTCGCACTTGCGATTATTGG
>CAZFQY010000074.1:0-2863 GCA_964521265.1 uncultured Clavibacter sp. | reverse complement strand
CGATGTTCAACATCGGAAGGCGGTTAATCGAGGTGGTCTCGGGGCTGATCCAGACTGGAGTTTTCATGGCGCCCGAAATCTACCGGCTTGGGGCGAGCGTGAAGCCGGGGTGAGAGGCTGGGGTGATTTTCGATTAAGGGGGAGATTTCTCACCCCGCGCTCACGGAATTGCCCGAAGATAACCCCATGCCAGCTCCCATCCTCTTTCGCCGGAGGTTGATCAATCAGATTGAGGATGCAGGCAATCAGATCGTCTACATACATGGCCCAGCTGGTTATGGAAAGAGCATCGTCGCAAGGCAGTGGGTTGAGTCGCAGGCGAAACCAACAGTCTGGTTTGAAGGTTTCTCTTCAATGGATGCGAATGAGTTATTTAAACTCCTAATCGAAAAGATGAGAGAAGCAATCCCATCGTTGGCTAAAAAGCTGGAGGAGTTTGAGTTATCAGAAGAGCTAACGCTTAAAACTATTAGGGATTTTCTCAAGATCCTTGAGAAAGATAGAACCCAATTCAATCTTGTAATTGATAACGCAGAATCGATTCGTAGGGCACATAACGAATTCTCTCGGTACCTCGTAAGTGAGATGCCGGCAAACGTTCGACTAGTACTTCTCACTCAAACCTCACCACGCACGAGTTTTATCAAAGAACATGGGTTAGATAGATTCACAGTAATCTCACCGATCGAACTTAACTTCAATATTGAAGAATTGACTCAACTTGCTCGTCAGATAAGCGAGCAAGTCACTAGTAAGCAGATCAACGAGATTTATCGGCTCACAGAGGGGTGGCCTGCTGGTGTGCAGATTGCCTTATCTCAAGTTGAACTAACTGGCGACTTTGATGAGGCGCTCACTTTTATGCGCTCTAAGGGCAAACAGCAGTTCTTGATTGCTTCACAGCGGATACTTGCTAACTTAGAGAAGGATGAATATCAACTCCTATCATCGCTCGCGCTCCTTGATGAAATCGATGCCCAGGCAGCGCTCTCCATTAGTGATGATGTGGATGCGGTTAGGAAATTAACGGTGCTTAGCCAAGAGTCGATGGTTGTGACTCAAACGGGATTCGCCCCACCAAAGTTCACAATTAATCCTTTGATCAGAAGCGCTCTTGTCGAAGAGCTCCAAAGTGAATCCAACTTCGCATCTAAGTCCGAGCGGGTGCTCTCCTATCTCCTCGAAAGAGGCGAGATTCGAGCTCTCACTAGAGTTCTACTGGAACTTGGGGCAGTGAATCGTCTCGCAGGAATAGTCCGCGATCCGAAGTTAGCCGAGAAAATCGACTCGAGTATCCAAGAATCAGTTGCGCGTGGCGCAATCAACGACCTGAGAAGTTGGGTGCTCGTCGCTAAGTCGGTTCCTGAATTAGGCGATGCACCATCGATGATCTTGAATTTCTATATCGAATTACTCTCTGGCAATTTCTCCTCAGCTGAGTCACATTTGCAAGCCCTCAAGGATTTTCTAAATGGGCCAAAGGGAAAGATTTCAAAAAATGTCCTACCTGATGTTTCAATCATGGAGTCAATTGCGCTATTTGCTCGGGGCCGACTAAATGATTCTTTTGATTTGGCGATCAAAGCTTGGGAGAAAGCCGCAAAAGCCCTCGGTGAAACGAGGCATCACCAGATCACTTACCTCCAATTAGCCCTCTGGGGTGCGGTGATCATCGATGATGACGAGAAGGTAAGGAAGATTTCCAAAGTATTAGATAGCGATGCCATGAAGGTCATTGCAAAGCAACGCAACTCAATAATTATGAGTATGCGAGCCTTAATCGCAGCGCATGAAGGTAGGTTCACCGAGACGCGAAACCAATTGATACTTCCACTCACGCCATCTTCACAAGACTCTTATGCTGGTTTCTTTGGTGCCTACGGAGTATTGCTTGCCGAATCGATGCTCTTGGGTGAATCTGGTGATATTGAGGGAAGCTTGAAGATTCTTCAAGGAGCGCAAGAAAAGGCGCTCGAAGCCAGTAATTTTCCTATGGCTGTTGCGCTCTTAGGAAGACTCTCGTATCACCATGTCCTCATAGGAAAAACACAAGAGGCGTTGGACGCACTTTCAATGGCACGTGAGATAGTCGTCAAGAATTTACTAGGTAATGAGTTAAATGATGCGATTGATATCTGGGAGACCAGAGTTCGCTATCTCCTTCAAGATAGCGAGAGAACTCAAGAATTGTTGCGCCGTGCAAAACCCTCATACTTAATTAGGGCTTTTGAAGCGGGTCTATACATAAATAGCAATCCTGACAAGGCGCTAGAGATCATCGAGTCATTTGATCTGAGGAATCCGCGTCAACAACTTACATATCACCTGTTTAAGGCGCACATCTTTAAAGATTCACCAGTCAAGCAACTTGATGAGGTCCGCAAGGCAGTAGAGGTTGGCTCAAAGCATGGATATTTCAATCACTTCTTAACTCAACGCTCTGATGTCATTCAGGCATACATATCACTTGCTGCTGAATATCCCACTTCATTTAACGAACGACTAGCTCGTGCAGCTGGAGAGAGGCTCAATGAGATGATGGTTGGAAATCAAGATAATGGTCAAGCGCTTACACGGCGAGAGGCGGACATATTGCGCCACTTAGCGACCGGTCTACCAATCCGCGATATCGCCAACAATCTAAACATTTCCAAGAACACCATCAAGACTCATCTGCGAAATCTCTATCGCAAGCTCGGCGCAGAAGATCGTAGAGATGCCGTGGAGAAGGGCAAGCGCCTCTTAAAAGTCTAGGAATTTTCGCCAGATTTCATGGAAATCTGGCTAACTGCCATACTTAGCCGCTGATCTCGCCTCCCTAGCTCAGTGGTAGAGCATCCGCCTTGTAAGCGGAAGGTCGTCA
>CAZFQY010000073.1:1396-2870 GCA_964521265.1 uncultured Clavibacter sp. | reverse complement strand
GGCGCACCATGTCCACTTCCAGAACCAGCGACTACGAAGATCCAGGTGAATCGATGAAGCGAGTAATTGTCCTTATTGTCAGCGCACTTTTTCTGAGTGCATGTAGCAATGTCGAGGATGCGATTCCTGAGACTCCCTCAGTTCCGCTCTTCTGCGATGAGACAAAAGTTCTAGATGCATTCCCTGAGAAAGTAGCAAACGCAAAGTACATCCCGACAGATTGGGAACCGGCAGAAGGCACTGACCTATACGCGGCATATAACGCCGGTGGAATCGCTTGTACTTATGGAATCGGTGAAGCGGAAGTTGGTGCGACGATAATTTGGGCGCCTGATTTCGGAATTACCTTTAGCGAGCGCGAACCGATTTGGAAAGAAGCGGGCCAACAAGAAGTCGATCTTCCTGGTTTAGAGGAAGAGAGGGCATACATCCTCACCCAGGGAACTGAAGGTCAAGGCGAATACATCATCTGGCAATTGAACCTTCTAGAGAATGGCTATTGGATCCAGGTAGGTGCAACATTCCTAGGCTCGATTGAAGAAGCGATGCCGATCGTGAAAGCTGCTGTGGATTCGATTCTCAATACCGAAGAGGCCGAAGCGAAGAATGTCAAAGGTTGCTACTTCTCTGAAGCAAACAATGATCTATTCATCATGGATCTCACTTATCACGAAAACACAACCGTAACTGGAAATCTTGCATACCAACCATTCCAGAAGGACACTTCTAAAGGCTCTTTTGTCGGAACATATGAGAATGGAATCTTGCACGGTATCTATACCTTCGAATCCGAAGGTATGAATTCTGAGCGGGAGCTCTATTTCAAGCGCGATAGCGATGGTTTTGTACCTGGTTATGGACCAGTCGAAGTAATCGACAACAAACTTGAGAGATTACAGCGCCCACTTCAGCTCAAATGGGATAACGTCTATAAGTACAACCCAGGTGAAGAGTGCGCGACGGTAATCAAAGGCATTGACTAAGGGCTAGCGATGAGCGAGAAGCGTCTGATCATCCACCCTGGATTCCATAAATCCGGAACGACTGCGCTTCAAGAGTCTTTTGCGTTAAACCGTCCGCTCCTACGCGAAATGGGAATTCTCTATCCTCCAATTGGAACCAAAGCTCATCACCGAGTTGCTTGGGCGTTGACGCAAAGACCTTGGGGTTGGAGCAAGCGCGGTGGCGAGCGAACACCAGAGAAGTATTGGGATCAGATGGCGAGTCGAATCAATGGCGCAAAAGAAGAGACCGTCATTTTAAGTAGTGAATTCTTCTCTGAGATTGATGGTGAGAAAATTCGAAAGATTAGAGGAGATATAAAGGGAAGAGATATCCAGATTCTCTTTACATTAAGGCCGCTTGCAAAACTTCTTCCTTCCTCTTATCAACAGTATTTGAAGTACGGAATTACGGTTAAGTATGAAGATTGGCTGCACGCGATCCTTGATAAGCCCGGAGAATCAAAGGTATC
>CAZFQY010000073.1:0-1296 GCA_964521265.1 uncultured Clavibacter sp. | reverse complement strand
TTCCAGAGCGAAGCAACCCAGGCTTCGATCTCATCTGGATGACTTGGCATCGCAGAACTTAGATTTTTATGTCCATCCTTTGTAACTAAAACATCGTCCTCAATGCGCACGCCAATCCCTCGATATTCAGCTGGAAAGAGAGTGTCATCTGGATGAATATAGAAACCAGGTTCAACAGTAAGAATCATTCCTTCTTCAAGGACACCTTCGGCATACGCCTCTTTGCGGGCTTGAGCACAATCATGAACGTCCATGCCAAGCATGTGCCCGGTTCCATGAACTGTCCAACGACGATGCAATCCGACATCAACCTTCAAGGATTCCTCCGCTGGGATAGGTAATACACCCATCTCCTCAAGGCCTTTAGCGATGACGGCCATCGCTGCATTATGGAAATCGCGGAACTTTGCACCTGGCTTTACCGCTTCCATTCCTGCCTTTTGAGCCTCATAAACAAGTGTGTAGATCTTCCGTTGTGCAGGAGTGAACTTTCCATTTATCGGCAAGGTGCGAGTTATATCAGCGGTATAGAGCGATTCAACTTCTACGCCGGCATCGATGAGAATCAAATCTCCATTCTTCAATTCACCATCATTCTTTATCCAATGCAGGATACAAGCGTGTGAACCGGAAGCGACGATGCTGTCGTAACCAAGATCATTTCCTTCATAGCGCGCCCTTGTAAAGAAGGCACCTTCGAGTAACCGTTCACCACGCTTCTTTCCAACGGCGCCTGGAATTGCTCTAATCATGTCTTCAAAGCCACGATGAGTCGCATCAATAGCTTTCTGCATTTCATCAATCTCATATCGATCTTTGACCAAGCGCGCCTCAGATAACCAGACGACGAAGTCCTTATCTCCTTCAGCTTCAGCGACTAATCCATCAATAAATGAATCTTGCTCACGAACCGTGAGAGAGTCCTTCTTGTCCCCAAGGAAATCTTCCAAGTCATCGAGATGTCTAACCTTTATCTCGTATGCGAATTCAGTCTCTTCCAAAGTCATACGGCGACCAATCCAGAACTCACCATGCTTAGGATTGCGATAGAACTCATCGCTATTCTCGCGAACCGAGCGTGGGTGGATGAAGAGAATGGAATCATGTCCCGAACCGTTCGGCTCCATGATCAAGACTGAATCTGGAACTGCATCGCTTCCACTAATACCGGTCAACCAAGCAAATGCAGAGTGCGGACGGAATCGATAATCAGTGTCATTGCTTCTTACTTTGAAAGTTCCAGCAGGTATAACTAGACGCTTATTTGGAAATGCTTTCGACAATCTTTCGCGTCGA
>CAZFQY010000072.1:0-2943 GCA_964521265.1 uncultured Clavibacter sp. | reverse complement strand
CCTTGCCGGTTTTCAAGACCGGTGCACTAGGCCACTATGCGAGCCCTCCGTGGGAGAACTTACCGGTCTTGCTTGGGCTCCTCAAAATTCTCATCATCTAAACCCGATAGCGCAGGCTTCAGGTGAATTCGGAATCGGATTGAAGTCATATGGATCGCAACAATGACTAGCGCGGAGATTGCCACTATTAGATTTAGTTGCAGCGTCGTCTTATCAAGAAGAACGAAGGCGGTTGCGCCAATCGCAGTTGCAGTTGCGTAGAGCGGCCCACCCGAGAAGATCTGTGGAGTGATTCTGCATACGACATCACGCAATACACCGCCGCCGACTGCTGCAATTACTCCGATTAGAACTGCCACTAACTCTGATGTTCCATAGAGGAGCGCTTTGTATGTACCAGCAACAGCAAAGAGTGACATCGCAATCGAATCCAATACGACGATTGCGCCTCCGATACGGCGATACCAACGACCAAGGACCAGCGCCACTAAGACTCCAGCGAGTGCAGTAAGGATGTATCGATCCTGCATACCAGCAGGTCGTCCGGCATCAATCAAGATGTCACGAAGAAATCCACCACCAAGTCCAGTAAGAATTGCGACCGCGGTAACACCGACTAAATCAAATCGTTTATAGAAGATGGCAAAGAGCGCACCTTGAAATGCTCCAACTCCAACGCACAATAGGTCGAGCCATAGCGGCACAACGACAGTTGTCATTCCGGTAGCTCCAACAAATCTTCAATCACCTTTGCTACTCCATCCTCTACACAAGGTTCAGCTACAGATTTTGCATGTAGCTTTCCTTCTGGATGTCCATCTCCCATCGCCCAAGATCTTCCAGCCCAAGAAAGCATCGAAAAATCATTGGGATTATCGCCAAAAGCTACGGTCTCTTCGGCGCTTATTCCATGCCTCTCTGCGATCAATGAGAGTGTTGCGCCCTTTGAAACGCCATGGCCATTTATCTCCAAGAGTGAATCGTGAGGATTGGAATGGGTTACGGTCGCGATTCCTTCAAGTTCGCGCTTTGCAATCTCTAACATCTCATCCGAGGTCAATTCTTGATCAGAGCAACGTGCCAACATCTTGGTAGCTGGGCTATCGATTACTTCGAATATGTCATGTACTCCGATATTGTCGAGGCCAACATCCCACCGCGGGACATAAGCCTTTTCGCGGTGAAAATAGTTATGTTTCTCGACAGCAAAAGAGATCGTAGGGATAGCGAGCCTCAACCGATTTACGGTTTCGATCTGGGATTCCTTAGACATCAACCACTCTTCTAGAACTCGCTCTTTATGGATGTCATAGAGCAGAGCGCCATTTCCAAGGATTCCCCGACCGAATGGAAAGGCAGCAGCAATCTCTTTCATCCAACGCGGAGGTCTTCCAGTTACATAGAAGATCTCAATTCCCGCTTCATGGGCCGCAAAGAAAGCATCCTTGGTGCGTTGAGTTATCTCGCCGTAGTGAGAGACGATGGTGCCATCGAGATCTGTTGCGATTAATTTCGGGCGACGTAAGAGTGCGCTCAATTAATTCACCGGCACAAATCGGTCAGTACCTAAATAAGACTGAAGCGCCTTCGGAACTAGTACTGAACCATCGGCTTGCTGATGATTCTCAAGTATGGCGACGATCATTCTTGGCACTGCAACTAAGGTTCCATTTAGCGTTGCGACTGGAGCAGTTCCATTCTCGCCTTTAATCCTTATATTCAATCGTCTCGCTTGGAAATCCGAACAATTCGAAGTGCTTGTTACCTCTCTATATGCACCCTGGGTAGGGATCCATGCCTCGCAATCAAATTTGCGGTTGGCGCTCGAACCGAGATCTCCGGTTGCGACATCGATAACGCGATAAGGGATCTCCATCGCATTAAGGAAATCTTTCTCCCAATTAAGCAAACGTTGATGTTCAGCTACCGCATCTTCTGGTTTACAGAATGAGAACATCTCTACTTTCTCAAATTGATGAACGCGAATGATTCCGCGCGTATCTTTTCCATATGATCCAGCCTCGCGTCTAAAGCAAGGTGAATAACCGCTATAGCGAAGCGGTAACTTTGCAGAATCTAGAATCTCATCCATGTGATAAGCAGCTAGAGGAACTTCGCTAGTTCCAACTAGGTAGAAGTCATCTTCCTGTAGATGGAAGACATTCTCAGCTGCTTGGCCAAGGAATCCAGTTCCTTCCATAGCCTCAGGCTTTACCAATACGGGTGGGATGACTGGAATGAATCCAGCTTTGGTTGCCATCTGGATCGCGTAATTCACTAGCGCTAACTCAAGGAGTGCGCCCACGCCGGTCAAGTAATAGAAACGCGCTCCGGAAACCTTGGCGCCGCGTTCGACATCGATAGCTCCAAGGATCTTTCCTAATTCGACATGATCCTTCGCCTCGAAATCGAATTTGGGTGGAGTGCCGATCTCTTCGAGGACTTTGAAATCAGCTTCGCCACCAATGGGAGCTCGCTCATCGACGATATTCGAGATGCCCAACGCCAATTTCTTAAATGCTTCTTCAGTAGCGCTCTTCTTTGATTCTGCTTCCTTGACTTGGGCAGAAAGGGCTTTCGCTCGCTCCAAGAGCGCGCTCTTCTCGTCACCCTTTGCTGCGCCTACCGATTTTGAAAGTGTGTTCTGTTCAGCTCGTAGCGCTTCGAATTCGACAATGGCACTGCGGCGCACTTCATCGGCAGCAAGAACTTCATCAACAAGAGAGGTGCTTTCACCACGCGCTTTCTGGGAGGAGCGGACTAATTCAGGATTCTCGCGAAGTAGCTTTACATCAATCATATTTTCTTCCCAGCGCGCACATCTGCTAGCCAATTATCGGCTGCGTTGAATGACTCATCTGTGGTTGCTTTTGTTGTTGTTGGTGGAACTTTATCGGCTCGCGGATATGAACCGAGGTAGCGAACGTCTTCACAGATGCGGCG
>CAZFQY010000071.1:0-2944 GCA_964521265.1 uncultured Clavibacter sp. | reverse complement strand
AATTGATTAAAAGAATGGAGCGGGTGACGGGAATCGAACCCGCATAGCTAGCTTGGAAGGCTAGAGCTCTACCATTGAGCTACACCCGCATTTGTTGCTTCCTTAGGGCGGTTACCGTCCTAAGGGGGCATACGGTATCGGCTGAGGTAATCAGTTGTGAATTTTTCATCTAGACTCTGCCACCTACGCCGCGGGGCGTAGCGTAGTGGCTAGCGCGTCTGCTTTGGGAGCAGAAGACCGTGGGTTCGAGTCCCTCCGCCCCGACCAGTAATAGATGTAAGAAGTCAGGAGTCCTGTGAAAAGCGCGGTCGAAAACCTCTCGCCAACCCGAGTTCGTATTTCGATTGATATCGATTTCAAGGACCTTGAGCCGCACGTAGCGGTCGCATACGAAACTCTTGCTCATCAAGTTTCTATCCCTGGATTCCGTAAAGGCAAAGTTCCTCGCCAACTAATAGATCAACGAGTTGGCCGCGGAACGGTTTTGAATGAAGCAATAAATAATGCGCTCCCTGACTTCTACACGAAGGCAGCACGTGAGCACGATGTTCTTGTAGTTGGTCGCCCAACTGTCGACATCAAGGAATTGAAAGATAACGAGCTTGTTAAGTTCGAAGTAGAAGTCGATATCCGTCCGGAGGTAAAGCTCCCTGATTTTTCAACAATCGAATTGAGCGTCGATGATGTTGCGGTTTCAGACAAAGATGTAGATGAGCAGATAGAAGCTCTTCGCACTCGCTTTGGGACTTTGACTACGATTGAAAAAGATGCAGCCTCAGGTGATTTCGTAACTATTGACCTAGTAGCAAAGCTTGATGGGAAAGAAGTTGAAGGTGGAACCGCCAACGGTATTTCCTACGAAGTTGGCTCTAACCGCATGATTGATGGCTTAGATGTCGCGCTAGAGGGCATGAAAGTTGGAGAGACAAAGACTTTTGACACCCAATTAGTTGGGATGAAGGATGGCGAGACTGGTCAAGTTACCGTCACTCTTCAGGCAGTCAAGAAGCGCGAACTTCCTGATTTGAATGATGAATTCGCAAAGCTTGCTAGTGAATTCGAAACATTGGATGAGTTGAAGGCTGACGCACGTGAACGCCTTTCAAGACTAAAGGCTATGGAACAAGGTGCCCAGGCTCGCGATAACCTTTTGAAGCACCTATTGGATACTGTTGAAATTCTTGTCCCAGAGCAACTAGTTGCAGATGAAGTACATGATCATCTCGAGAAGGAGAATCGTCTTGAGGATGAGACTCATCGCAAGGAAGTCACCGAGGAGATTACTCGCTCAGTACGCGCTGATTTCCTTCTAGATTCCATAGTCAAGGCTGAGGAAGTTCAAGTAACTGAAGCTGAATTGACTGAGTATTTGATTCGTACTGCAGCGCGGTACGGAATGTCGCCGGATCAGTTTGCACAACAGCTCTCTCAAGCTGGTCAGATCGCTGCATTGATGGCAGAAGTTGCACGGACCAAGGCGCTTGCAGTTGTCCTAGAGCGTGTGAAGATCAAAGATGCATCGGGTAGGGAAGTCGACCTCTCGAAACTTGCTCCTAAGCCGGCCGCAGAAGCTCCGTCCGAATAACGCTCTGCCCTGAGCGAACAAAGGGCAATTTCCGGGATTCAGGGAAGCAAAACTTCGCCTTGGGCGTTAGGGTCACTACATATTCAATTAGGTAGTCAATCAAGCAGGAGGATTCGGTGGAGCTCAGTACCCCACGTCTAGCAGCATCAGCCGCTGGCGGATTGGATGATCAGGTTTATAACCGACTACTAAAAGAGAGAATCATCTTTCTTGGTTCAGTAGTTGAAGACACTATGGCAAATGCAATTGCCGCCCAGATGCTCCTTTTAGCTGCCGAGGATCCTGAGAAAGACATCTACCTTTACATTAACTCTCCAGGTGGATCGATCTCAGCCGGTATGGCTATCTACGACACGATGCAGTACATAAAGAATGATGTTGCAACAGTCGCGATGGGGCTCGCCGCTTCAATGGGCCAATTCCTTCTCTGCGCAGGTGCGCCAGGAAAGCGTTATGCGCTACCTCATGCTCGCATCATGATGCACCAGCCATCAGGAGGTATCGGTGGAACTGCATCAGATATCAAGATTCAAGCAGAACAGATGTCATTTACGAAGAAGAAGATGGCCGAGTTGATCGCTTTCCACACGGGTCAGAAAATCGACACCATAACCTTGGATTCAGATCGTGACCGTTGGTTTACCGCTGAAGAGGCTAAGGAATATGGCTTCGTCGATCATGTCGTCAAGTCTGCCGGACAAGTTTCAGGAAGCGGAGGCACAGTTCGATGAGTAACTATGAATTCCAGAATCGCTACGTACTTCCAACAATAGAAGAGCGCACTTCTTACGGTTACAAGCGCCTTGATCCATACACGAAGCTTTTCGAAGAGCGCATCATCTTCCTTGGTCAAGCAATCGATGACACCGTTGCAAACGATGTCATGGCCCAACTTTTGACTCTTGAGTCGATGGATCCAGATCGCGACATCATGATGTACATCAACTCTCCCGGAGGATCTTTCACGGCTCTCACCGCTATTTACGACACCATGCAGTTCGTACGTCCAGATGTCATGACAATCTGCTTGGGACAGGCGGCATCAGCTGCTGCCGTCTTGCTCGCCGGTGGCACCGCTGGGAAGCGCTATGCGTTGGAGCATTCAAGAATCCTCATCCACCAGCCTTACAGCGAAGGTGGCGGACAGGGATCGGATATCGAGATTCAAGCTAAGGAAGTCCTTCGCATGCGTGAACTTCTAGAGATCATGCTCTCCAAGCACTCCAAGAAGAGCAAAGAGGAGATCGCAAAAGATATCGAGCGCGACAAGATCCTCACCTCAACCGAAGCTGTTGAGTACGGTCTTATCGACCAGATCCTTGCGAGCCGCAAAGCTTCGGTAAAGAAGTAATTCCTCTA
>CAZFQY010000070.1:0-3051 GCA_964521265.1 uncultured Clavibacter sp. | reverse complement strand
ATGACTGCAGCGCGGAGCATGACCCAGAGTTTAGCGGGCGTAGAGAAGGGATGCTAAAGATATTGCCAGCGCATAGATGATTTGAATCTTTCCCGTGCGCTCAAGAAGTTCGATTAGGGCGCTCCCACTTGCACCTGACCTGATTGAGGAAGCGACCTTTAGGACCTGAGGAAGCGCCAAGAAAGCGAAGAGAAAAAAGAAAGAGGTTGAAACCAAGGCAATCGAGATAACTAGAGGTGCAAAAAGGAGTCCTTGGAAGAAGCGTCGGGTTTGTGAATCTCCAATCTTTACCGCCAAGGTGATTTTTCCAGCGCTCTTATCTTTCTCTAAATCACGAAGATTATTCAGGACCAGGATCGCGCAAGCTAGCGATCCCATTGAGAAAGAGGCAAGGATTACTTCGAATGAGAGTGAACCAACATGAGCGAAGTAAGTTCCAAGAGTTGCGACCAATCCAAAGAAGATGAATACAGAGACTTCGCCGAGTGCAAAATACCCATAAGGCTTCGGCCCACCGGTGTAAGTCCAAGCTGCGATTATCGAGAGTGCGCCAAGCGCTAAAAGGATCCAACTTGAGCGCGCTGCCAAAAGAAGACCAGCAAGAGCTGCAATCGCTATTGCGATGAGAGCCGCTCGTTTCACAGCCTCGGGAGTCGCAGCTCCTGAACCGACGAGTCGCATCGGACCAATCCGTTCCTTATCGGTCCCCTTAATTCCATCGGAATAGTCGTTGGCGTAATTAACCCCTACTTGAAGCCCCACGCCGACGATCAACGCTAGAAAGAAGTTCAACGCATTAGCGTTATATCCCGCAAAAGCAGTACCTACTAATACCGGAGAGATTGCAGCGGCAAGAGTCTTTGGACGAGCTCCCGCTATCCATTCCTCACGCGTAGTCATTTGCTAGCCGTTTCCTATCTGGTTTACCTAAAGCTAAGTATGGGATCTCTCTAACTCGATGTACTTCTTTTGGAGCGACATGTCCACCGAATTTACTTTTCAATTTACTTGAAAGGATCTCTAATGAGAGATCCGATGTTGTAGCAATACATAACTTCTCGCCCCACTCAGCATCAGATTTGGCAAATGCGATGATCTCGGGGCTTGCGAATTCACTTTGGAGAAATTGCTCGACGGCACTTAATGAGATCTTCTCGCCACCAGAGATTATTTGATCATCACTTCTTCCAAGCACTTTGAGTCTTCCGTCAACAATCTCACCGAGATCAGAAGTCATAAACCAACCATCTTTGATCGGGAACTCTCCGTTGAGGTAACCAAATGCAACTTGGGGGCCCTTAATGGCAATTCGGCCATCGATAATTGAAATTGAAACACCTTCGAGCGGTCTTCCGTCATAGATGACGCCCCCGCAAGTCTCAGTAGCACCGTATGTCGCTACAACTTTTATGCCAAGAGATTCAGCTTTAGCCCTTAGCCCATCATCTAGAGGCCCTCCTCCTACAAGTACCGCAGAGCAACCTTGGAGATGTTCTAGTAGTTGGGTATCGCCAGAAACTGCACGATGTAGTTGGGTGGGCACGATTGCGGTGAAATCAGCTCTACTTTCTACTCCAACAGGGCTTGTTCCAAGTTCGATTGAACGAACAAGTACATTCAAACCAGCAACATGATTTGTTGGAAGCAATAGCGACCAACGATCTCCGGTCTTCGCACCAAGATATTTATGAGTGGCTCGCGCATTTGCAATCAGCGACTTTGCAGCGAGTGCAACACTTTTTGGGGCTCCTGTAGAACCAGATGTTGTTACAACCAGAGCGATCTTGGGATCGACGCCCGCGACGAAAATCTTCGATGTAGATAGAGCGGGCCCATCGCCCTTCAGGGCGAGCAATAACGCATCGAGAAGTTGTGGGGTCGACCACGAACTTTCTATTGCACGAAGCTCTCGACTTACCGTGAAATCCATAACCACCGTAGGGTATGCCATATGAGCAAGCCGATTAAACGCGAACCGGGAAGTCGCACTATTCCTAATTGGAAAGCTGGCGAAGGTAGCGAGAACTTCACTGATGTTCGCTACGAAGTGGCTGAAGGAATGGCGAAGATAACAATAAATCGACCACAAGTCCGCAATGCTTTCCGACCAGAGACGCTTGCAGAATTACAGCAAGCCTTCAATTTCGCACGTGATGATGACAAAGTTGGCGTGATTATCTTTACTGGTGAAGGAACAGAGGCGTTCTGCTCCGGTGGTGATATCTCGGTACGTGGCGATGATGGATACATCGGTAGTGACTCAGTAGGAAAGAAAGGTATTGGGCGTCTTAATGTCCTTGACCTACAGATTCAAATCAGAAGAACTCCCAAGCCAGTAATTGCGATGGTTGCGGGCTGGGCGATAGGTGGCGGACATGTATTACATGTTGTCTGCGATATAACGATCGCTGCTGAGAATGCGAAGTTTGGACAGACCGGACCAATGGTCGGCTCATTCGATGGCGGATACGGAGCTGGACTCTTAGCTCGTCATGTCGGCCAGAAGAAAGCGCGTGAGATCTGGTTCATGTGTCGCCAATATGATGCGAAAGAAGCTCTTGATATGGGATTGGTCAACACAGTCGTTGCCGTTAATGAATTAGAAGCCGAAACCGTTTCTTGGGCGCGCGAGATGCTTCGCCACTCACCTATGGCGCTCCGCCTTTTGAAGGCTGGGCTAAATGCAGCTGATGATGGTCTTGCTGGAGTGCAGCAACTAGCTGGAGATGCAACCTTGCTCTTCTATCTAACTGAAGAAGGCCAAGAAGGTCGCGATGCATATAAAGAGAAGCGACCACCTGATTTCGGTAAGTTTCCAAAGCGTCCCTAAATGGATCTCACTCAGATCCTAGATTCGCTCCGGGTTGTACAACTCCCGCTGCGGACTAAGTTCCGTGGAATCACAACGCGAGAAGTAGCGCTATTTGAAGGCCCAGCTGGTTGGAGCGAATTCTCACCATTTCTCGAATATGAAGATTCTGAATCAGCTAATTGGCTAAGTAGCGCCCTTGAAGCGGCGAGCAGAAATGATTTTCCTATTCACCGCACCTC
>CAZFQY010000069.1:0-3071 GCA_964521265.1 uncultured Clavibacter sp. | reverse complement strand
AGGACTCTGGCTTCTCAAGCCAGCTACGAGGGTTCGAATCCCTTCGGGGCTGCCATGTTTCTTGAATAGTAATAACTAGTTAAGAAATCTATTTAGCTAGAAACTCACTCAATTTAACCGCAGTTGCCACAACTGCTGCGGCATGAAGTCTCCCAGGTTGTCTTCCTAGCCTTTCAATCGGCCCAGAGATACTTACCGCCGCAATCACTCGATTATTCGGTCCACGTACTGGAGCCGATACCGAAGCAACACCGGGTTCCCTTTCGCCAACGCTCTGTGCCCATCCTCTACGTCTCACTGCAGAGAGCGCGGCTGCGTTAAACCTTGCACTACTTAGCGCTCGATGTAACTTGTCAGCATCCTCCCAAGCGAGAAGTACTTGGGCGGCGGAACCAGCGCCCATTGTTAGAGCTGCGCCAACTGGAACTGAATCTCGAAGACCGGACATCCGCTCCGCAGCAGCGACGCAGATTCGCTGATCGCCTTGGCGACGATAGAGCTGGGCGCTCTCGCCTGTGGCATCGCGAAGGGCGGCAAGTGCGGGCGCGGCAGCGACTAGCAATCGATCTTCGCCAGCGGCAGCTGCAAATTCGCCATTGCGTGGACCAAGGATGAAGCGACCATTTAGATCTCGGGCAACTAGTCGGTGAAATTCCAGCGCAACAGCGAGGCGATGGGCTGTCGGGCGGGCGATCTTGGTCGCCTTGACCAACTCTGAGAGAGAGTGTGGTCCAGATTCCAAGACGGTGAGAATTCGTACGGCTTTATCTAGAACGCCGACTCCGCTATTCTTCTTGTCCATAATCTGATAATGCCATCTCAACTATTGAGAAGCAAGATTTCATTGGATTGGAGGTCAAATGGGAAAGACGCTCGCAGAGAAGGTTTGGGAAGATCACGTTGTAAGGAGCGCCGCTGGAGAGCCGGATCTGCTTTACATCGATCTACATCTCATCCATGAGGTCACCAGCCCACAGGCATTTGATGGCCTCCGGCTTAATGGAAGAAAGGTCCGCCGCCCGGACCTCACCATCGCGACAGAAGATCACAATGTTCCGACCCTTGATATCGATAAGCCGATTGCCGATCCAGTTTCGAGATTGCAGGTAGATACCCTTCGCAAGAATTGTGCTGAGTTTGGTGTTCGCATCCACTCCTTGGGAGATATCGATCAAGGAATCGTCCACGTAGTCGGACCTCAACTCGGAATCACGCAACCAGGAATGACGATTGTTTGCGGTGACTCCCACACCTCTACCCATGGAGCATTCGGAGCGCTCGCTTTCGGTATCGGAACCAGTGAAGTGGAACATGTCCTAGCGACTCAGACTTTGCCACTTACCAAACCCAAGATGATGGCCATAAATGTCGAAGGAAAGTTAAAGCCAGGAGTTACATCGAAGGACATCATCCTGGCTGTGATTGCCCAGATCTCTACAGGTGGCGGACAGGGCTATATCCTCGAATATCGCGGCAGCGCAATCCGCGAGCTCTCAATGGAAGCACGTATGACGATCTGCAACATGTCGATCGAAGCTGGAGCAAGAGCAGGTCTAATTGCGCCCGATGAAACTACCTTCGAATATATAAAGGGCAGGCCACATGCCCCTAAAGGGGCAGATTGGGATGCGGCCGTTGCCTATTGGAAGACGCTCAAGAGCGATCCAGATGCAAAGTTCGATAAAGAGATTTTCCTTAACGCAGATGAACTCTCCCCATTCGTCACCTGGGGAACCAACCCTGGGCAGGGCGTTCCGCTCAATGATGCAGTTCCTGCCCCAGACTCATTTACTGACGAGCAGGAGCGTCGGGCAGCAGAGAGCGCTCTCACATATATGGATCTAAAGGCCGGAACGCCGATGAAGCAGATCCAGATCGACACTGTCTTTCTTGGTTCATGCACCAACGGTCGAATAGAGGATCTCCGCTCAGCCGCCTCAATCATCAAGGGCAAGAAAGTGGCGCCAAATACTCGAATGCTCGTAGTTCCAGGGTCGGCTCGAGTGCGCCTGCAAGCTGAAGCAGAGGGCCTCGACAAGGTATTTCTGGAGTTCGGAGCCGAATGGCGCAGCGCTGGATGCTCCATGTGTCTAGGAATGAATCCAGATCAATTGAAACCAGGGGAGCGTTCTGCTTCTACGAGCAATAGAAACTTTGAAGGTCGCCAAGGAAAAGGTGGCCGCACGCATCTTGTAAGCCCTCTAGTGGCAGCGGCAACGGCCATAAAGGGAACGCTCTCGTCACCAGCGGATCTTTAGGAGGCAAAGTGGAAAAATTCATCTCTCATACCGGCACTGGCGTTCCATTGCGTCGTAGCAATGTCGATACCGATCAGATCATCCCTGCTGTCTATCTAAAGCGCGTCACACGTTCCGGTTTCGAGGATGGCCTTTTTGCAGCTTGGCGTAGCGATCCGGAATTCGTTCTCAACAAAAGTGAGTATCAAGGCGGAACCGTCTTAGTGGCCGGAGTCGACTTTGGAACTGGATCATCTAGAGAGCATGCGGTTTGGGCGCTACAAAACTATGGATTCAAAGTCGTGATCTCCTCGAGATTTGCCGACATCTTCCGCGGAAACTCTTTGAAGGGTGGGTTACTTACGGTGATCTTGCCCCAGGAAGAGGTTGAGGCGATTTGGAGCGCGATTGAAGCCGATCCTAAGACTGCGATCACGGTTGACCTTGAGAATCGCTCAGTTTCTTACGCTGGGAAGAAAGTCTCCTTCGAACTTGACGATTACACGCGCTGGAGATTGATGGAAGGCCTTGATGACATTGGTTTGACGCTTCGTCACACTGATCTGGTTGAAGATTTCGAGGCAAAGAGAGCGAATTTCAAGCCAAAAACGCTTCCAGTTTTGTCATAAAGAGAGTTTTTCACCGACTCTCAACCTGTAATTGAGGGTTTTTTATGCGTAAAAAGTGAAAAATTCGCGATGAAACTATCTTTGAAATTTCGCGACACACCGAGAAATATGCGCCAAATAGCGCTTTTCACTGCGTAAATTGAGGAACACGTTAAGCGAACGCTTAACTTTACGCGTAAATAAGGGGATTAAATGAACAAGACCC
>CAZFQY010000068.1:1263-3091 GCA_964521265.1 uncultured Clavibacter sp. | reverse complement strand
AACGCAACAGCAGCAGATAATCCGCCAACTGCTTCTGCTAGCCGCTCGCCTACCAAGATGACTGATTTTGCAGTCAATCCAGTGATCGATGGGATGACGCTCGCTTCATTTCCAGCTGCGCTCTTCACTAACTTCGCATTCAACTTCTCACTTCCACGCGAAGCGAATGGAGCGACTGTGGTTATGGAAAGTGAACGCTTGCGAACTTGTTTGTATAAGCGCAAGAAGACGATTGGGGATTCTTCCTCTGGTTCAAAGCCAAGTAGAAGAACATGATCAGCGCGATCTAGATCTTTGTAATTTACTTCCTTACCGACTACATAAGTAGCTAGGAAGTCGCGTTCTTCTTTGCTAGAGACACGAGCACGGAAATCAATATCGTTTGTCCCAAGTGCTACGCGCGCAAACTTTGCATAGCCATATGCATCTTCAAGAGTGGCGCGACCACCAACTAGGACTGCAGTTCTATTCGCTTCAAGTCCAGCTGCAGCTGCCTGTAAAGCTTCTGGCCAAGATGCCTCTCTTAGCTCACCACTCTCATCACGAACGAGTGGCGTGGTGATCCGATCCTTCTGAGTCACATACTTAAAGGCCCAGCGACCTTTATCGCAGTTCCACTCCTCATTTACCTGGGGGTCATCACCGGCGAGACGACGGAGCGTCTTTCCGCGGCGGACATCGGTTCGCATATCGCAACCGGATGCGCAATGTTCACAAGCAGATGGAGTTGAAACTAAATCAAAGGGACGAGCGCGGAAGCGATAGGAAGCCCCGGTGAGCGCTCCGACCGGACAGATTTGGACGGTATTTCCAGAGAAATATGATTCGAATGGATCGTTCTCATAGATTCCTACTTGTTGTAGCGCGCCACGTTCATTCAAAGTAATGAATGGATCGCCGGCAATCTGCTCTGAGAATCGAGTGCAGCGTGCACAGAGAATGCAACGCTCTCTATCTAGAAGAACCTGTGATGAGATATTGATCGGCTTCTCAAAAGTCCTCTTATATCCCTCATAGCGTGATTCACCACGACCATTACTCATTGCTTGGTTTTGGAGCGGACACTCACCACCCTTGTCACAGACTGGACAATCCAGTGGGTGGTTAATCAACAACAACTCCATGATTCCTTGTTGCGCTTTATCAGCAACGGGTGAGGTGAGTTGGGTGTTAACGATCATTCCTGGCTCAACTGGAATGGTGCAAGATGCTTGTGGCTTCGGGAACTTACGACCATTTATTTCGATCTCAACTAGACATTGGCGACATGCACCGACTGGATCTAGAAGTGGGTGATCACAGAATCTTGGGATTTGGATTCCTAGTTTCTCAGCAGCGCGAATAACTAGCGTTCCCTTTGGAACAGTAACTTCAAAGCCGTCGATTGTTACTGTGATCATCTCGACCTGAGTATCTGGTTGTAGCTCTTGTGTGCTCATCGCTCACTTCCTGCTAACTCAAATACCGTCGACTTCGCTGGATCAAATGGGCAACCACCGCTGCGGAGATGCTCCAAATACTCTTCGCGGAAATACTTAAGTGAAGAGATGATCGGGCTTGCTGCGCCATCAGCTAACGCACAGAATGAACGACCAGCGATGTTGTCGCAGAGATCTAACAATTTATCTAGATCAGCGGCTTCACCCTTTCCACTCTCAAGATCCTTGAGAATCTGTACCAACCACCAAGTTCCCTCGCGGCATGGGGTGCACTTTCCACAGGATTCATGCTTGTAGAACTCAGTCCAACGAAGGACTGCGCGGACTACACATACCGTCTCATCAAAAATCTGGAGGGCTTTCGTTCCAAGCATCGAACCAGCTGCTGC
>CAZFQY010000068.1:0-1163 GCA_964521265.1 uncultured Clavibacter sp. | reverse complement strand
TCGAGTGAATCAAGAAGCGCAGTCTCTTCACCGCAAATGTATGCACCTGCGCCAACATGAAGGACTAATTCGAGATCAAAACCTTTGCCAAGGATGTTCTTTCCAAGGTATCCGGCTTTGTAGGCATCTTCGATTGCTTGTTGCACGCGACGAACCACATGTGCGATCTCGCCGCGGATATAAATGAAAGCGTGGTTTGCGCGAATCGCGTATGAACCGATGATGATTCCCTCGATTAATACATGTGGATTGGCCATCAATAGCGGCGTGTCCTTACATGTACCTGGTTCTGATTCATCTGCATTTACAACGAAGTAATGCTCTTTGTTATCACCCTGTGGGATGAAGCCCCACTTCATTCCGGTTGGGAAGCCTGCGCCACCGCGTCCGCGCAGCCCTGAATCTTTAACCGTCTTGATGACATCATCTGGAGCCATTGAAAGCGCTTTTTCAATCGCTTTGTAGCCACCATTTCGCTTATAGCCCTCGATGGTGAAGCTATCTTTCTCATCCCAGAAGGCTGAAAGTACTGGCGTTAACTTTGTCATTCTTTGCCACCCTTTTTCGCAATCTTTAATCCAAGGAGCGTTGGCTCGCCAGCTTGTACACCTTCATTTGCACGACCATCATTGATTCCGGCGAGAACTTCGGAATTCTCTTTCCAAGTCGGCAACTTATTAGGTCCGCGAGTCGGCGCAGGTGGATTTCCTGCACGGCAAGCATCGACTAGATCCTTTGCGCTTGCCACGGTTTGGTTGTCATAGAACTCCCAATTCACCATTACGACCGGTGCGTAATCACAGGCAGCGTTACATTCGATATGTTCAACGGAGACTTTTCCATCGCTAGTTACTTCATCATTCTCAACACCGAGGTGTTCCAATATCGATTCGTAAATCGCATCTCCACCCATGACTGCACATAAGGTATTAGTACAAACACCCACGTGATACTCACCGACTGGCTTTCGCTTGTATTGAGTGTAGAAAGTAGCGACTGCGCTAACTTCGGCTGTCTCCAGACTTAACTTCTCAGCAATCACTTCGATTGATTCTGGAGTTACGTAGCCATCACGAGCTTGAGCAAGATGCAGCAACGGCATGATTGCAGAACGGGAACGTGGGTAGCGCTTGATGATCGAATCGATCACGGCATCATCATTT
>CAZFQY010000067.1:0-3152 GCA_964521265.1 uncultured Clavibacter sp. | reverse complement strand
TGACCGATAACCCAGAAGGTTTCGGTAAGACTCTTGTGATCGATCTGAAGTACGGTTCTAACCGCGAACGTTCTATTGCAGGACTTCGTCGCGTCTCCAAGCCCGGACTTCGTGTATATGCAAAGTCAACCGGACTACCAAAAGTTCTCGGTGGACTTGGCGTCGCGATCATCTCGACATCACAAGGTCTATTGACCGATCGACAGGCAAATAAGCAAGGCGTAGGCGGAGAAGTTCTCGCCTACGTATGGTGATCACTATGTCACGTATCGGAAAGATGCCAGTCGCAGTTCCTAGCGGCGTTGAAGTAACTCTCAATGGCCAAGACCTTTCTATCAAAGGTCCAAAGGGAACTCTCACACACAATTTTCCAGAGTTGATCAAGGCCGTAAAGGAAGATAGCTCGATCGTCATTTCGCGTGCGAGTGATGAGCGTCTTGCGAAGTCTCTCCATGGTCTATCTCGTACTCTCGTTGCGAACATGATCACTGGTGTAACCCAGGGTTACTCCAAGAAGATCGTGATCACCGGCGTTGGTTACAAGGTTGCGGCAAAGGGTAAGGATCTCGAGTTCGCACTCGGTTACTCACACCCAGTCCCATTCCCAGCTCCAGCTGGAATCACATTCACAGTCGAATCACCAACCGAATTGGTTGTTACCGGCGTCGATAAGCAACTCGTCGGTGAGACTGTTGCGAAGATCCAGAAGCTTCGTAAGTCCGATCCTTATAAGGGCAAGGGCTTGCATCTACAGGGTCAGCGCATCCGTCGCAAGGCTGGAAAGACAGGTAAGAAAGCATGAGTATCGCTAAGAAGATCGTTAAGGGATCTACTCAGATCGCTCGCGCTCGTCGCCACTTCCGCGTTCGTAAGCGGATCTCTGGAACGACTGAGCGTCCTCGTCTTGTCGTCACTCGCTCTGCGCGCCATCTCGTCGCCCAGATCGTCGATGACACCAAAGGTCACACTTTGGCTTCTGCCTCCACAATGGAAAAGGATCTTCGCGCTCAATCAGCAGATAAGACAAAGAAGGCTCGCACTGTCGGCCAACTTGTAGCTGATCGCGCAAAGGCAAAAGGAATCACCCAGGTCGTATTCGATCGCGGTGGTAACCGTTACACCGGACGCGTTGCTGCACTTGCCGAAGGTGCTCGCGAGAATGGATTGGACTTCTAATGGCAAACGAAGAAATCAAGACAGCTGAAGCCGGCGAGAAGCCAAAGCGCGGTCGCGATAAGCGCGAACGTCGCGAAGGTGGAGATACTCGCGAGAAGTCTCCTTACATCGAGCGCGTTGTCTTCATCAACCGCGTAGCGAAGGTCGTATCTGGTGGTCGTCGTTTCTCCTTCACCGCACTAGTTGTACTAGGCGATGGAAATGGAATGGTCGGAGTCGGTTACGGCAAGGCAAAGGAAGTTCCACAAGCGATTGCCAAGGCTGTTGAAGAGGCGAAGAAGTCCTTCTTCAAGGTCCCACGTATCCAGGGAACGATTCCTCATCCAGTACAAGGTGAAGATGCTGCTGGCGTAGTTCTACTTCGCCCAGCTGCTCCTGGTACCGGTGTTATTGCTGGTGGTCCAGTTCGCGCTGTTCTAGAGTGCGCAGGAATCACTGATGTACTAACAAAGTCTCTCGGATCAAATAATCCGATCAACATGGTCCACGCAACTGCAACAGCGCTGAAGAATCTCGAAGATCCTGCTGCGATTGCTGCACGTCGTGGTCTTCCACTTGAGCGCGTTGCTCCTGCAGCAATCATCCGCGCTATGACAACAACGGCAGGTGCGTAATGCCACGTTTGAAAGTAACTCAAGTTCGTTCCAAGGTTGGTAACGCCCCAGACCAGCGCGAAACTCTTCGCTCACTTGGTCTAAAGCGTGTCGGCGATGTCGTCGTTAAAGAAGATCGTCCCGAGATCCGTGGCATGGTCTATAACGTCCGTCATCTCATCAAGGTCGAGGAGGTCGAGTAATGGTGCTCAAGGCGCATCATCTCCGTCCGGCACCAGGTGCCAAGAAGGAGAAGACTCGTAAGGGTCGCGGTGAAGGTTCCAAGGGAAAGACCTCAGGTCGTGGTGGAAAAGGAACACGTGCTCGTAACGTGGTTCGCGCTGGTTTCGAAGGTGGCGCAATGCCGCTCGTTCAGCGTCTTCCAAAACTCCGTGGATTTAAGAATCCAGCCAAGGTCGAATACCAAGCTGTGAATGTCTCCACAATCAACGCGCTCTTTCCAAAGGGTGGCGATGTGAGTGTTGAGGATCTCTACAAAGTTGGCGCTGCTCGCGCAGGCCATCCAGTCAAGGTCCTTGGAAATGGCGATATCTCAGTTAAGGTAAATGTCACCGCACATAGCTTCTCTGCCTCAGCATCAGAAAAGATCGCTGCTGCCGGTGGAAGTGTAAAAACTCTTTAGTAGAACTAGATCGAGGAGAAGAAAGTGTTGCTATCAGTATTCGGTAAGGCATTCAAAACGCCTGACCTACGTCGCAAGATCTTCTTCACCCTCGCCATCATGGCGCTCTTCCGTTTCGGATCAGTTCTTCCAACCCCAGGTGTTTCCTATGTAGCGGTCCAAAAGTGTCTCGCTAACGTCGACACCGGCGGTTTGTTGGGATTGGTAAATCTATTTAGCGGTGGAGCGTTACTTCAGCTCTCAGTATTCGCACTCGGAATCATGCCTTACATCACGGCATCGATCATCGTCCAACTTCTCACCGTCGTAATCCCACGATTCGATGCGTTGAAGAAGGAAGGACAATCCGGAACTGCGAAGCTAACCCAATACACCCGTTATCTAACAATTGGTCTTGCTGTTCTTCAGACCTCAGGACTTATTGCTGTCGCTCGTACTCCAGGACGTTTGATCCAGGGATGTAACGAAGACATCATTCCTGATACTTCATGGCTGCGAATCCTGACCATGGTCTTTGTAATGACCGCTGGTACTTCGGTTGTCATGTGGCTTGGTGAGTTGATCACTGATCGTGGCGTTGGAAACGGTATGTCGATCTTGATCTTCACCTCAATCGCTGCAACCTTCCCATCACAACTCTGGGCGATCCGCCTCTCCCGTGGCTGGCTCACCTTCGCGTTCATCATGGCGGTTGGAGTATTGATCGTGGCCGCGGTCGTATTCGTCGAACAATCTCAGCG
>CAZFQY010000066.1:0-3214 GCA_964521265.1 uncultured Clavibacter sp. | reverse complement strand
ACTGTGAGCCAGCCGCAATCAAAGAGTTGGACCGCCAACTTAATTTGAACGAAGCAGTTCTTCGTACAAAAGTGGTTCGTCCAGAATAAATCCGCGAAATAGAAGACACTTAAAGTAGATAGAGAGATAAGAAATGGCAGCGGGCGATACACAAATCACATTGATCGGCAATTTAACGAACGATCCTGAACTGCGCTTCACACCATCTGGTGCTGCAGTCGCAAAGTTCACGGTCGCTTCAACACCGCGTTATATGGACCGCCAGACAAATGAGTGGAAGGACGGAGACACACTCTTCCTTCAATGCCAGATCTGGCGCCAAGCAGCTGAGAATGTCGCTGAAACTCTTACTCGTGGAATGCGAGTGATTGTCTCTGGACGTTTGAAGCAGCGCTCCTATGAGACTAAAGAGGGCGAGAAGAGAACCGTCTTCGAAGTCGAAGTAGATGAAGTTGGTCCATCACTACGTAACGCAACTGCGAAGGTCACAAAGACGACCCGCCAAGGCGGAAACTCCGGTGGCTTTAGCGCACCTACTGAATCTTCTGATGACCCATGGTCATCAACCACAAGCGTCGGTGGCGGTTGGACCTCAACCACTGCTGACGAGCAACCACCCTTTTAAAAAACCAACCATTCCGCCTCTTTTGGCGGGCCCAGAACAAGGAGCACCACAATGGGAGCACGTTCCAACCGGAATCTGAAGCAGAAGCCGAAGGTCTCACAGGCTGCGCTGAAGAAGATTAAGAAGAAGCCTTGCGCGTTCTGCCGCGACAAGGTCACCTACATTGATTACAAGGATGTAGCGACGCTACGTAAGTACATCTCCGATCGCGGCAAGATCCGCGCTCGTCGTATTACTGGCGCCTGCACCCAACACCAACGCCAAGTAACTGCTGCGATCAAGAACAGTCGCGAAGTAGCTCTGCTTCCTTACACATCGACAGCTCGCTAGTAGGAGGAAACAATGAAACTAATTCTTACTCGCGAAGTAGCTGGCCTAGGCCACGCTGGTGATGTTGTATCTGTTAAAGATGGATATGCCCGTAACTTCCTTATCCCTCGCGGAAATGCAATCGCATGGACCGAAGGTGGAGAGAAGCAGATCGAAGGCATCCGTCGTGCACGTCTTGCTCGCGAGATCCGCGATAAGGATCACGCGCTAGAGATCAAAGCGAAGCTTGAATCCGCAACTCTTGAGATCAAAGTGAAGACTGGTTCAACTGGTCGCCTATTCGGTTCCGTAACCGAGAAGGATGTTGCACTTGTAATCAAGAGCGCTACCGGACTTGATATCGATCGTCACAAGATCAAGTTGGTAAAGCACGTTAAGAATGTCGGTAAGCACAGCGCGAAGGTTTCGCTACTTACTGGCGTCGCTGCAAATATCACCGTGAACGTGGTTGAGCAGTAATTAAGTCGAATTGATTAAGCCCGCCAACTCGGCGGGCTTTTTCATTTGCAACAACTACACATCCATGAACAACTTTCGAAAAATCTCAACAAATGAGATATTGAAAAAAACTTTTGTGCACAACTAGAACCGCCCCTGACCTGCGTATTTCGTTGCCTTACTCGTAGTTACCCACAATTCATCCACAAGCTCTACACAGGATCGGGGGTACTTACCCACAGCAATTAACACTTACTCCACACCCCCTCCACACGCATAAATGGCTGGGTTAGGCGGTGTCAGTGCTGAGCATCAAGATACGCCCATGAGTCTCGCAGAGCTGCCGAATTATGAGGATCGTCGCTCTGCCGTCCCAGAATTTGATCGAACTCCACCACAAGATTTAATCGCTGAACAATCCGTTCTCGGTGGAATGTTGTTATCTAAAGATGCAATCGGAGAAGTCGTTGAAATTATTCGCCAACGCGATTTCTATCGTCCAGCACATGAACTTATCTTTGATGTAATCGTAGATCTCTATGGTCGGGGTGAACCGGCCGATGCTGTGACTGTTTCTGCTGAATTAACTAAGCGTGGTGAGATTGCTAAGGCTGGCGGCGCTCCATATTTACATACTTTGATCTCTGCTGTTCCTACCGCCGCAAACGCTGGCTACTACGCGCGAATTGTTAGAGAGCGTGCGATTGCAAGAAGACTTGTCGAAGCTGGAACAAAGATTGTCCAACTCGGATATGCCGCGGAGGGCGAGATTGATGATGTTGTTGATCTAGCCGAACAAGAGGTCTACCAAGTAACTGAGCGTCGCGCTGGTGAAGATTTTGTCCAATTAAATGAATTGATTCCCGCCGCTTTAGATCAAATTGAGAAGATGCAATCTGGAGAGATTGCTGAAGGAATCAAGACTGGCTTTAAAGATTTGGATGCGCTAACTAATGGATTACATCCCGGAAACATGATTGTTATCGCGGCTCGTCCTGCTGTAGGTAAATCAACTCTAGGTCTTGATATCGCGCGCCATGCCGCTATCCATAATGGTGAATGCTCAGTCATCTTCTCACTTGAAATGAGCCGCTCTGAAATCACGATGCGTATGCTCTCTGCAGAAGCGCGGGTAGCGTTAAATAACATCCGCTCTGGCTCATTGAGCGATGATGAATGGTCGAAATTGGCCCGCCGAATGGGCGAAATCAACGATGCCCCACTCTTTATCGATGACTCTCCGAATCTCTCGATGATGGAGATCCGCGCAAAGGCTCGTCGCCTAAAGCAGCGCCATGACTTGAAGTTGGTAGTCATCGACTATCTCCAACTCATGACCTCTGGAAAGAAAGTAGAGAATCGCCAACAAGAAGTCTCTGAGTTCTCGCGCCAACTAAAGCTCCTTGCTAAGGAGTTAAACGTTCCCGTTGTCGCTATCTCCCAGCTAAACCGTTCCCCTGAACAACGCGCCGATAAGAAGCCGATGCTCTCTGATCTTCGTGAATCCGGTTCTATCGAACAGGATGCGGACGTAGTTATCTTGCTTCATCGTGATGATCTATACGATCCACAGAATCGATCTGGTGAAGCTGATCTAAATGTCGCTAAGCACCGTAACGGACCGACGAAGATAATCCCAATCGCTTCTCTACTTCACTTCGCTAAGTTTGCTGATATGGCCCCGAAGTACACCACTCCACAAGAGAAGTTCGTCAAAGATAACTAAGGGTTACAACTTCCGCATTGAGCTGGGCTAACCGATTCTTTTCCATTTAGCTTCTCTTCCTTGTATTCACATTTAGCGCAACCCTTTAACTCTCC
>CAZFQY010000065.1:0-3252 GCA_964521265.1 uncultured Clavibacter sp. | reverse complement strand
TTGATGTCCAGGTAAATGTCCCGCTAATCCACCAAGTCGTTACTGCACAACTAAACGCAGCTCGCCAAGGAACTCATAAGGCGAAGAACCGCGGTGAAGTTAGCGGTGGTGGAAAGAAGCCTTTCAAGCAGAAGGGAACCGGTCGCGCTCGTCAGGGTTCGACACGTTCACCTAATCAGCGTCATGGTGGCGTTGCTCAAGGCCCAGTTCCTCGCAAGTATGACGAGCGGACACCTAAGAAGATGATCAAGGCTGCACTCCGCGGAGTCCTCTCCGATCGTCAACGCAATGACCGTATCCATGTCGTCTCTGAAGTTGCCACTGAGATCAATACAAAGGCTGCGCTCTCCGCAGTCCGCCAATTCTCAGATCGCACTCGTCTTCTCGTAGTCCTCGCTCATGGCGAAGAGGCTGCCTGGAGATCACTTCGCAACGAAACTGATCTTCACCTAATTCGTCAGGATCAATTGAATGCTTATGACGTCGTCGTCTCCGATGACGTTGTCTTCTCCAAGAAAGCGATCACCGAGTTTGTAGCAGGCCCAGCAAAGGGCGCTTCTGCAAAGGCTGTCGGTCGCGAATCTGAGTTAGTTGAGGTGTCAGCATGAAAGATCATCGCTCAGTTCTAATCGCGCCAGTCGTATCTGAGAAGTCATACGGCATGCTCGATGAGAACAAGTACACCTTCATCGTTGCTCCAGATGCAAATAAGACAGAGATCAAGATCGCTGTTGAGAAGGTATTCAAAGTTCGCGTCCTCAAGGTCAACACAATGAACCGCGAAGGAAAGCGAAAGCTAACCCGTTTCGGAATGGGCAAGAGAAGTGACACCAAGCGTGCGATCGTGCAAGTTGCGCCTGGCGACCGTATCGACATCTTTGGAGGTCCCGTCTCCTAGTCGCGTTGCGATTAGGTAAAGGGAGAAGGGATAAAAAATGGCACTTCGTAATCTAAAGCCGGTGACACCAAGCTCACGCGGTCGTATCGTTCCTGATTTCTCTGAGGTAACTCGTAGTACACCTGAGAAGTCGTTGATCCGTCCGATCAACTCAAAGGGCGGTCGTAACGCTGCTGGTCGTATCACCACTCGCCATCAAGGTGGCGGACACAAGCGCGCATATCGCGTAATCGATTTCCTCCGCAACGATAAAGATGGCGTTCCAGCTGTCGTTGCACATATCGAATATGACCCAAATCGTTCTGCTCGTATCGCTCTCCTTCACTTTGCTGATGGCGAGAAGCGCTACATCATCTGCCCAGATGGCGTAGTCCAAGGTACAAAGATCGAGACCGGTCCATCTGCAGATATCAAGCCTGGCAATAACTTGCCGCTTCGCAATATCCCAGTCGGTACAAATATTCACGCAATTGAGACACGTCCCGGCGGCGGTGCGCGCATCGCACGCTCTGCAGGCGCTGGCGTACAACTCGTTGCAAAAGATGGTCCATATGCACAACTACGTATGCCATCTGGTGAAATCAGAAATGTCGATGTTCGTTGCCGCGCCACCGTTGGTGTTGTCGGTAATGCTGAACAATCGAATATCAACTCCGGAAAAGCTGGTCGCTCTCGTTGGAAGGGACGTCGCCCAACTGTTCGCGGTGTTGTTATGAACCCAGTCGATCACCCACATGGTGGTGGAGAAGGAAAGACCTCTGGAGGTCGCCATCCAGTTTCACCTTGGGGTAAGCCTGAAGTTCGCACTCGTAAGAAAAAAGCGAGTGACCAACTAATTGTCCGTCGCCGTCCAAGCAATAAGAGCCGATAGGAGATCCTTAAGTGCCACGTAGTTTGAAAAAGGGTCCATTCGTAGACGATCACCTTGAGAAGAAGGTTGATGCGCTGAATGAGAAGAATGCCAAGACTGTAATCAAGACTTGGTCCCGTCGCTCCATGATCACCCCTTCGATGATCGGCCACACCATCGCGGTACACGATGGTCGTAAGCATGTTCCGGTCTACATCACCGAAGCGATGATCGGTCACAAGCTTGGTGAGTTCGCACCAACTCGTACATTCAAAGGCCACATCAAGCAAGAAGATCGGACGGTGAAGCGTGCCGAATAACACCCCGTTAATCGCGAAAGCTTCGGTAACGAACGTTCGCGTTACTCCTCAGAAAGCGCGTCGCGTTGTGAACTTGATCCGCGGTCAGCGTGCAGATGATGCGATCCGTATCGCAAAGTTCTCACCACAAATCGCTGTATCTGAGAGCGTTTATGCGCTTCTTAACTCTGCTGTCGCCAATGCGAAGCAGAAGAATCCTGCGATTCGTGATGCTTCTGAACTCTGGGTCACCGAGGCTCTCGTTGATGAGGGCTACACAATGAAGCGTTATCGCCCACGCGCCCAAGGCCGTGGCTACCAAATCTTGAAGCGCTCTTCCCAGATCTCAGTCGTGCTATCGGATGATAAGAACTATCGCCCGATCTCCAAGGCTGAACAACGTAAGCGTGCGAAGGCTGCAGCAGAAGCTGCGGTAGTCGAGACATCTGATGTTGCTGCTGAGGCAACGCCAGCAAAGAAGGCGCCGGCTAAGAAGGCGACAGCTAAGAAAGCTGCTGCAAAGAAGTCCGCACCTAAGAAGGAGGCCAACTAAATGGGTCAAAAGATAAATCCACATGGCTTCCGCCTTGGTATCACCACTGAATTCAAATCACGTTGGTATGCCGAGAAGCTCTACAAAGATTATGTGAAAGAAGATGTCGAAATCCGTCGTCTCATGGAGAAGAAGATGGAGCGCGCTGGCGTATCTCGAATTGAAATCGAGCGTACCCGTGAGCGCGTCCGTATCGATCTTCATACCGCACGCCCCGGAATCGTCATCGGACGTCGCGGAACTGAAGCAGATCGTCTCCGTCTTGATCTTGAGAAGATGACTGGAAAGCAAGTCCAGCTAAACATCCTCGAAGTTAAGAATCCAGAGATCGATGCACAACTTGTCGCTCAAGGAATTGCCGAACAGCTCGCTGCTCGCGTTTCATTCCGTCGCGCAATGCGTAAGGGAATGCAGACAGCATTCAAGGCTGGCGCAAAGGGAGTTCGTGTCCAATGCGGTGGCCGCCTAGGTGGCGCTGAAATGTCACGCTCTGAGTTCTATCGCGAAGGCCGAGTTCCACTACACACTCTCCGCGCTGATATCGATTATGGCTTCCATGAAGCACATACGACTTTCGGTCGCCTTGGTGTGAAGGTCTGGATCTACAAGGGCGAAGTCATCGAGTCACGCGCTGAGCGCGAGGCTGCTGCAC
>CAZFQY010000064.1:0-3380 GCA_964521265.1 uncultured Clavibacter sp. | reverse complement strand
TCGCTCACCTTTGCAAGAGATACGACTTCAGTGCCTTGATCGAGATTTACTACGCGAACACCCATTGTGTCGCGACCGGTTTCTCGAACTTCTTTGACTGGGGTGCGCATTACTACGCCACTTGAGGTGATTAACAAGATCTCATCGCTTGCTTTAACGACAAGAGCTCCTATCAATCCGCCGCGAGAGTTCTCATCCACCTTGGCGGCCTTTACGCCTATGCCACCACGACCTTGAGAGCGATATTCATCAAGGTTGGTCCGCTTTCCAAAGCCTCCATCGGTAGCAGTTAGAACGAAGAGGTCTTCTCCTTTTCGCTCATCTCGGATGGTGGCCATTGAGAGAAGCTCATCGCCAGAGCGGAACTTCATGCCGATAACTCCAGAAGCTGACCTTCCCATTGGCCGGAGAGTCTCATCATCAGAGGTAAAACGAAGTGACATTCCCTTTTTCGAGATTAGAAGGAGTTCATCTTTATTAGTTAGCGCAGATGCTGCTACCACTTCATCTTTTTCTTTTAAGGTGATTGCGATAAGTCCGCCGGTTCTTGGGGAGTCATATTCAGCAAGCGGACTCTTCTTGATGATTCCGGATTTAGTTGCAATTACGAGATAAGGAAGGGTTGTGTAATCCGAAATTGAGATTACAGAGGCGATTAGCTCGTTTGGTTTAAAAGCAAGGAGATTGGCGACATGTTGTCCACGAGCGTCGCGACCTGCATCGGGCAATTCGTGGACTTTCGCGCGATAGACGCGACCTTGGTTTGTGAAGAAGAGCAACCAATCATGGGTTGATGCTGTGAAGAAGTGTTCGACGATGTCATCTTGTTTTAGTGCTGCGCCCTTAACGCCCTTTCCACCACGTCGCTGGGAGCGATAGAGATCGGCGCGAGTGCGTTTTGCATAACCACCTCGGGTTATGGTCACAACGACTTCTTGGTTAGGGATTAGATCTTCAACAGATAGATCGGTATCGCCGCCTGGAATGATCTGGGTCTTGCGGTCATCGCCATATTTCTCGGCGATTTCTTTAAGCTCTTCTTTGATTATGGAGCGCTGCTTTTTCGGGTCTTCCAGGATTTTATTTAATTCAATGATGTCAGCCATCAAAGTGTCGTACTCGTCATTGATCTTCTGTCGCTCTAGCGCAGCCAGTCTTCGAAGTTGCATGTCGAGGATCGCGTTGGCTTGTAGTTCATCTACATCCAATAACTTAATTAAGCCCTCGCGAGCTTCATCAGAATTTGCGCTAGCCCGAATCAAGGCGATAACAGCATCAAGGGCTTCGAGCGCCTTCAAGTAACCGCGAAGGATATGGGCGCGCTTCTCTTTCTCAGTAAGCCGATACTTAGTACGACGAACAATTACTTCGATCTGGTGGGTGATGTAATGGCGAACAAATTCATCGAGGCGAAGCGTGCGAGGGACGTTATCGACCAGAGCCAACATATTCGCACCAAATGAATCTTGAAGTTGGGTGTGTTTGTATAAATTATTTAGGACGATCTTTGGTGAGGCATCATTTCTTAGAACGATTACAAGTCTCTGGCCAAGACGTTCATTACCCTCATCGCGAACATCGGCGATTCCCTTTATCTTTCCATCTTTAACAAGTTCAGCGATCTTTAGCGCGAGATTATCTGGGTTGACTTGATAAGGAAGTTCAGTAATCACAAGACAGGTTCGCTTATTTATCTCTTCTACTTCAACAACCGCACGCATTGTGATCGAGCCGCGACCAGTTCGATAAGCCTCCTCGATACCTTGGCGACCAACGATGATTCCGCGAGTTGGGAAATCTGGACCTTTAACAATTCCAAGAAGTGCTTCGAGGGTTTCTTCAGGCGAGCTTTCAGGATTTTCTAGCGCCCATTCAACAGCGGCTGCGATCTCGCGGAGGTTATGTGGTGGAATGTTTGTGGCCATTCCGACTGCGATACCAGCGGAGCCATTTACCAATAAGTTAGGGAAGCGACTTGGAAGAACGACGGGTTCTTGGGAGCGGCCATCGTAATTTGGGATGAAATCAACGGTTGCTTCATCGATATCGCGCATGATCTCCATCGCAAGAGGCGCCATCCGGGCTTCGGTGTAGCGCATCGCAGCAGCGGGATCGTTTCCAGGTGAACCAAAGTTTCCATTTCCATCGACGAGTGGGTAACGCAGCGACCAAGCTTGGGCGAGGCGGACCAAGGTGTCATAGATGGCTCCGTCGCCATGAGGGTGATAGTTACCCATGACATCACCAACGATGCGAGAAGACTTGTAATAACCCTTATCTGGGCGATAACCAGCGTCATACATTGCATAAAGGACTCGGCGATGAACTGGTTTTAGACCATCACGGATATCAGGAAGTGCTCTTCCAACAATGACTGACATCGCGTAATCGAGATAGGAGCGCGCCATCTCGACTTGGAGATCTACTGATTCGATCTTGTCGATGTGTTCTGGTGTGGTTTCCATTTAGATATCCAAGAACCTAACGTCTTTAGCATTACGTTGAATGAATTGGCGGCGTTGTTCTACATCTTCACCCATTAGAACAGAGAAGAGATCATCGGCAGCCGCGGCATCTTCGAGAGTCACTCTTATTAAGACGCGATTGTTTGGATCCATCGTGGTATCCCAGAGTTCTTTTGCGGGCATCTCTCCAAGACCTTTAAAGCGCTGGATACCGTCTTCTTTAGGAAGCCTCTTTCCAGCCTCGGTTCCTATTTTTATAAAACCATCACGCTCTTTATCGGAGAATGCATATTGGACAGGTTCTTTCCCGCCCCACTTGATTTTATATAGCGGTGGTTGGGCAAGATAGACGTAACCACCTTCGATGAGTGGGCGCATGAAACGGAAAAGAAGAGTTAATAGAAGAGTGCGGATATGTTGTCCATCAACATCGGCATCTGCCATAAGAATGACTTTGTGATAGCGAAGTTTTGCAATATCGAAATCGTCGTGGATTCCAGTTCCAAGTGCGGTGATTAAGGCTTGGACTTCATTATTTTGTAACACTCGATCGATGCGAGCTTTCTCAACGTTGAGGATTTTTCCGCGGATCGGAAGGACTGCTTGGAATCTTGAGTCACGTCCACCTTTAGTGGATCCACCAGCAGAATCGCCCTCGACTATGTAAAGCTCACACTTCTCTGGCTCAGTCCACTGGCAATCAGCGAGCTTTCCGGGCATCCCGCGCCCTTCAAGGAGGCCCTTTCTAGAACGTGAGAGATCACGGGCTTTTCGAGCTGCGATACGTGCAGCGGCAGCATCTATAGCTTTTCTTACGATCTCTTTTCCTTCAGTGGGGTTCTTCTCAAACCACTCGCCTACTGAATCATTTAATGCTTTTTGGGTGAAAGATTTTGCTTCAGTATTTCCGAGTTT
>CAZFQY010000063.1:0-3454 GCA_964521265.1 uncultured Clavibacter sp. | reverse complement strand
AACTGGCGTATGGCTGAGCTTCATGCGAAGGAATCACCAGATCGAATCTGGGAGCTTGAGACTTGGGGCGCGCTCTTTGATCGCACCAAAGATGGCCGAATCTCACAACGTAACTTCGGTGGCCATGAGTATCCACGCCTTGCTCACGTTGGCGATCGCACTGGTTTGGAATTGATCCGCACGATGCAACAGCGAATCGTCGCTATGCAGCAGAAGGATAAGAAGGAATTCGGAGATGCCGAGAAGTACATAAAGGTATTCGCTGAATTGACCATCACATCTATCTTGAAAGATGGCGAGAAGGTTTCTGGTTGCTATGGATATTGGCGCGAGACCGGCGAAGAAGTTCTCTTCGAGGCTCCTGCTGTCGTATTGGCAACTGGTGGAATTGGAAAGTCATTCAAGATCACCTCTAACTCATGGGAAGGAACCGGAGATGGCCACGCGCTAGCTCTTAAAGCTGGTTCTGCACTCGTTGATATGGAGTTCGTCCAGTTCCATCCAACCGGCATGGTCTGGCCGCCATCAGTTCGTGGAATCCTTGTGACTGAATCAGTCCGTGGTGATGGTGGAGTTCTCACCAACAATAAGGGTGAGCGTTTCATGTTCAACTACATCCCAGAAGTTTTCAAAGATAAGTATGCAGATAATGAAGCAGAAGCAGATCGTTGGTACAAAGATCAGAACAACAATCGTCGCCCACCTGAATTGTTGCCACGCGATGAAGTAGCGCGTGCAATCAATGCAGAAGTGAAAGCGGGACGCGGTTCTGAGCATGGTGGCGTTTACCTAGATGTCTCAAAGCGCCTTCCGGCTGATGAAATTAAGCGTCGCCTGCCTTCGATGTGGCATCAATTCAAAGAGCTTGCTGATGTCGATATCACTGAACAGCCGATGGAAGTCGGCCCAACTTGCCACTATGTGATGGGTGGTGTGAAGGTCGATCCAGATACCGCTGCTGCTCACGGAGTTCCAGGGCTATTCGCTGCTGGCGAAGTTGCTGGCGGAATGCATGGCTCAAATCGTCTTGGAGGTAATTCGCTCTCCGATCTTCTTGTCTTTGGACGTCGAGCCGGTGCAGGCGCAGCTGAATATGTGAAGAACTTGAAGGGCAAATCTCCAGAAGTTAACGATAAGGAGATCGAGAAGGCCCACGATCACATCAATGATCCATTTGATCGTGAGGGAAATGAGAATCCATATGCTCTCCAGCAAGAACTTCAGAACATCACCCAAGATCTCGTTGGAATCATCCGCACCGAGAGCGAATTGAAGGAATCTTTGCAGAAGATTGAATCGATTCGTGAGCGTTCTAAGAAAGTCAAAGTCGAAGGTGGAAAGGTATTCAACCCCGGTTTCCATCTCGCGATTGACCTTGAGAACATGTTGCTCGTATCTGAATCGATCGCTCGCTCTGCTCTTGAGCGTGAAGAGTCACGTGGTGGTCATACTCGCGATGACTATCCGAAGATGGATCCGGAGTGGCGCCAGTACAACCACCTAACAACTTGGGATGGTAAGAAGATGGAGATCGAAGCCGAGAAGGCGAAGATGCTCCCCGAAGAATTGCTCAGCCTCTTTGAGATGGATGAGCTAAAGAAATATTTCACCGAGAAGGAACTCGCGAAAGGTGGGAAATAAATGGCCCGCAAGGTAAAGATGCGCATCTGGCGCGGCGATTCCAAGAACGGTGAGTTCAAGGATGTCACGGTAGATGCCAACGAAGGCGAAGTAGTCCTCGATGTAATCCATCGCGTCCAAGCAACCCAGATGTCAGATCTTGCAGTTCGTTGGAACTGTAAGGCTGGAAAGTGTGGTTCTTGCTCGATGGAGATCAACGGTAAGCCACGCCTTGCATGCATGACGCGTATGAATATGTATGGCGAGGACGAGACGATCACTGTCACGCCGCTTCGCGCATTCCCAGTCATCAAAGATCTAGTCACGGATGTCTCTTTCAACTACAAGAAGGCCATGGAAGTTCCTGCCTTCGAAGGTCCAGAAGATCTCAAGCCTGGCGAATACAGAATGCAACAAGTCGATGTGGAGCGGAGCCAAGAATTCCGTAAGTGCATCGAGTGCTTCCTTTGCCAGGACACTTGCCATGTCATCCGCGATCACGAAGAGAATAAGAAGTCTTTCGCCGGTCCACGCTTCTTCATCCGAATCGCTGAGTTGGATATGCATCCACTTGATCGGCTACGTAATCGCAAGAAGCAGGCTCAAGAAGAACACGGCCTTGGAATGTGCAACATCACCAAGTGCTGCACGGAAGTTTGCCCAGAGCACATCAAGATCACCGATAACGCGATCATTCCGATGAAGGAACGCGTTGTTGATGTTAAGTACGATCCAGTTCGCTGGTTGGGCTCGAAGATCCGTAAGCGCGAGGGAATCGAATAGTGTCAATCGTCCTGCGGTGGGCAGTCCTCGCGGGGGCGTTCTGGGTAACAACTCTTATTGTTGATGGCATCCAGATAAAGGATGGCGCTTGGAATTACTTCTGGGTTGCTGCCTTATTCGGATTGATTAACACCTTCATCGGTTCACTTCTAAAGCTATTCACGCTACCCGCCGTGATTCTCACGTTTGGACTCTTCATCTTCATCATCAATGCGGCGATGTTGATGTTGACTGATCGTTGGAGTGATGTGATCACGATCGACTCATTTACCTCAGCTCTTATCGGAAGCCTTCTAATCAGTATCTTCTCTGGGCTTGCAAACAAAATAGTAAAGCGGGCGTGAAGAAGCTCCTCGTTATCGCAGCTGGCGGAATCGCTGGCTCGCTTGTTCGATATCTTCTTGTACCTAAGAGCGATGAGATCGCTATCTTCCTCATAAATCTTCTAGGTGTAATGATCGCCGGTCTCTTTGCGCTGCGCTTGAATCCGACTGAGTTAAGCCGTCTCTTTTGGATCCCTGGCTTTGCTGGCGCGATGACCACCTTCTCTTCTGTCGCTGTCATTCATGGTGAGCGAAATGATCTATTAGCCGTCGGCTATTTCTACTCGATGGCCGTAGCAAGCCTCGTGATTCTCTGGCTAATAAATCCAAAGCGTGAGTTAGCTAGATGAGACTCGCACTCTTTCTTTTAGGTGCTGGAGTAGGCGCTCCCACTCGTTATGTGATTGATCGCTTCTTTCGCGAAAGCTATCGATTTCCTTATGGGATTCTGATCGTCAACGTAGCTGGCTCATTTCTCTTAGGGGTAATCGCTCGCCAAGAGTCAGATCTCACATTCCTTCTCTTCGGATTCTGTGGAGCGCTCACTACTTGGTCTGCTTTTGCTCTCGACCTATTCGAGCAGCGGCGAAATCCCAAGCTTCTTGCTGTGAATCTCTTTGGAAACTATCTCCTTGGGGTATTTGCAGCGCTAATCGGCTTATGGATTGGGAGATAATTCGCCCCATGTCCGCAAACAATCAGATGCCCTGTGATTTCTGTGGCCAGGC
>CAZFQY010000062.1:0-3460 GCA_964521265.1 uncultured Clavibacter sp. | reverse complement strand
GAGGCGCGCTCCTTAGGCCGCTCGGACACGCCACCGTGGGCGACTATACGCGAGGTTCTAAAGAGCTCTAATTTCGCTCTTCTAGTTCCTCTGTTCGATAAAGAACTCTTTCAGAAGCGATGAGCACTCATCCTTCAAAACATCGCTAATAACTTCCACCTTATGAAGTGCCCGCGGATCGCGAATCAGATCCCATGTCGAACCGACAGCACCGGCTTTCTCATCCCATGCACCAAATACAAGTCTCGGGATACGCGCCTGCAAGATAGCGCCGGCACACATCGCACAAGGTTCTAGCGTCACAACAAGGGTGCAACCATCAAGGCGCCAACTTCCAAGTGCTCGCGCTGCAGCACGGATTGCAACTATCTCTGCATGCCCTAGTGGATCGCGAAGCAACTCTCGAGTGTTATTTCCAAGTGCGATGATCTCATTCTTCGCATTTAACATGACCGCACCTACCGGGACATCGCCACTCGCAGTCGCGCCAAAGCGGGCGCGCTCTAAAGCGGCGCGCATCGCAGATTCATAATTCATCTACAAGTTCTCAACTATCTCCATAAATTCAGCGCCAAATCCGATTTGGCGAGCAAGTGATTCTAATTGCTCATCGGGGAATAGTTCGTCATCGTCACAGATCATCTGAAGGTCTAGAGCATCAATGCCAAAGTCAGCGAAGATATTCAAATCTCCAGCTGGTTCATCGGCATCATCTTCCTCCGGCGATTCAATATCTAGGAGTTCTAAAACTTCGGCAGCAATCTCATACTCCAACGCCATCATCGCATCACTGAGCACCATCTGCATCCGCTCACCAACTTGACGAATTACAACGAAGAAAGAGTCGTCGATTGCAATCATTGCTAGCGCACCGCCATCGACTTGTTGCGCGCGGAGTGCATCAAGGACTATTCCGATATCTGTTATTGCATCATCAGGTAACCGTGAGACTTGCCAAGTTCCATCCTCACGCCAGGCAAGAAGTGCAAAATCAAGAGTTTCGTTCGCCATCTCACACCTCCCCGCGTTGAAGAAATGAATGCCTCATGGTTCCACCGTTGCGTTGGGTAGTAAAGTGCCGCCATGAAAGTGCTTGTGGCCGAACATCCGCTTATCACTCATAAATTGACGGTATTGCGGAATAAAGAGACTAACTCCCAGGTATTTCGCCATCTAGTCGAAGAATTGGTCACGCTCCTTTCCTATGAAGCCACTCGTGAAGTGAAGATCTCTCCGGTTGAAATCACCACTCCAGTCGCCCCCATGAAGGGCGCGATGCTCTCAACGCCTCGTCCTGTCGTGGTTCCGATTCTCCGCGCTGGTCTTGGAATGCTCGAAGGAATGATGCGCGTGCTGCCGAGTGCAGATGTCGGATTCCTTGGAATGGTTAGAGATGAGAAGACTCTCCAGGCTTCAACATATGCCAATCGCCTTCCCGAAGATTTAAGTGGTCGCCAGTGTTATGTCTTGGATCCAATGCTTGCTACCGGTGGAACTCTCGTAGCTGCTATGAATTATCTGATCGAGCGCGGCGCGAAAGACATTACCGCGATCTGTTTACTCGCAGCTCCAGAAGGAATCAAGACGGTCGAACGCGCATTCTCTAATTCCTCTTTCCCAATCACCGTTGTCACAGGCGCTCTTGATGAGAAATTGAATGAACATGGCTACATCGTTCCCGGATTAGGTGACGCAGGAGATCGACTTTACGGAGTCGTCTGATGGCAAATACTTCTCCAGGTTACGGAATCACGATCCGCGTTGAAGGAAAGCCGGAGTTCCAACCAGTCGCTGAGATAACCACAATCATCACCCGCGAGGGTGCGATGATCACAGCCCTCGATGTCGCAGAATCTCAAGTAGATAGCGTCGTCATCGACGTTACTTGCGATGCGGTCGATTCAAACCATGCTGAGAAGATAACTGCTGCTCTTGCTGCTTCACCGATCTTGAGCGTACGTAAAGTCTCAGATCGAACATTCTTATTGCATCTCGGAGGAAAATTAGAGGTTCAATCAAAGGTCCCACTTAAGACCCGTGATGATCTCTCACGTGCCTATACCCCTGGCGTAGCGCGAATCTGCCAGGCCATCGCTAAGGATCCCGCTGATGCACGGCGCCTCACAATCAAGCGAAATACCGTCGCGGTAGTAACTGATGGCTCAGCTGTATTAGGGCTAGGAAATCTTGGTCCCTCTGCAGCTCTTCCCGTGATGGAAGGAAAAGCCGCTCTCTTCAAGCGCTTTGCTGATGTCGATGCTTGGCCAGTCTGTCTTGATACCCAAGATGTCGATGAGATTGTTCGTACCGTCCAACTAATTGCTCCGGTTTATGGCGGTATAAATCTTGAGGATATTTCAGCGCCACGTTGTTTTGAGATCGAGTCGCGCCTTCGCGAACTGCTCGATATCCCAGTCTTCCATGATGATCAACATGGAACTGCTGTTGTAGTCCTTGCTGCTTTGAATAATGCGCTTAAATTAGTGAAGAAGAACTTGAAGGATTGCAAGATCGTCTTGAATGGCGCCGGGGCTGCCGGTACTGCGATTGCAAGGCTCTTAGTGCTAGCCGGTGCTACGAAAATCATCGGCTTTGATCATGTCGGAGTCATCAATAAGAAGCGTGAAGCTGAGAATGAGATGCGCAGATGGTTTATCGAGAACTGTAACCGTGAGCAATTTGAAGGGTCGTTGGCTGAGGCGATGAAGGGCGCCGATGTCTTTATCGGCGTAAGCGCACCTAATGTTTTAACAGAGGCCGATGTTGCATCCATGGCACCGGGTTCGATCGTATTTGCGCTAGCTAATCCCGATCCTGAAATCGATCCGATGATCGCTCGTAAGCATGCCGCAGTTGTGGCAACTGGAAGAAGTGATCAGCCGAATCAGATCAACAATGTATTGGCATTCCCGGGGATCTTCCGCGGCCTTCTTGATGCTGGTGCAAAGAAGATAACTGATGAGTTATTGGTTGCATGCGCAAGTGCGATCGCATCATGTGTTAGCGACTCCCAATTAAACGCTTCTTTTATCGTCCCAAGCGTCTTTGATACCAATGTAGTGAAAGCAGTTGCGGCCGCGGTCAAAGAGAGCTGTTAGATGAGTATCGCCGACTGGATTGAGCAGACCCTTAACGCTTCTGGACCCTTCCTCATCTATGTATTGATGGGGACGATCGTCTTCGTTGAGACTGGAATCCTGGTCGCATTCTGGCTTCCTGGTGACTCGGTTCTATTTGCCGCAGGGCTCCTTGCTGGATCTCGCGATGATGTGAATATCGTCTTCCTGGTATTCATCATCTTCCTAGCTGCATTTATCGGTGATCAAGTTGGATATGTACTTGGTCGAAAATACGGGCGAAGTTATCTGGAGCGAAAAGACTCCGAAAAGATTCGAAAGATGGTTGCGCGAGCTGAAGCTTTCTATGAGAAATATGGATGGAGCGCTGTGATCTTGGCTCG
>CAZFQY010000061.1:0-3523 GCA_964521265.1 uncultured Clavibacter sp. | reverse complement strand
CCGGTCGCGCTGCGCTTGGATTTACGCTTCGCTCCGGCATCGCTAATGGTTTTCTCAGTCAGCGTTGGCGCCTTTTTCTTCCGGGAACTCTTCTTCTTTGGAGCCCCGCCATTCTCTAGCTCCCACGCTCTTCTGCCGGCTAGAAGCTCTTGAGCGCGCTCGATAGTCATTGCTTCGACGGTATCGCCTCGGCGGAGCGTCGCGTTTGTTTCGCCATCCGTAACGTACATACCAAAACGTCCATCCTTGATGATTATCTGACGCTTAGTCTCAGGATCAACGCCAAGATCTTTAAGTGGCGGTTTTGCAACGCCACGACGTCGCACCTTTGGTTGTTTATATATCTCAGATGCTTCATCAAGAGTAATCGTGAAGAGTTGATCTTCAGATGTGAGAGTTCGAGAGTCAGAGCCACGCTTTAGGTATGGTCCGTATCTTCCATTTTGGACAGTTATCTCTTCTCCTGTTTCACTATCAACGCCAAGCACCTTTGGGAGTGAAAGCAACTTAAGAGCATCATCTAAAGTGACGGTGTCTAGCGTCATAGTTGATAAGAGAGATGCAGTCTTCGCCTTAACTTCTTTCTTCTTTTTCTTTCCTTCTTCTTCGGGCAATACCTCAGTTATGTAAGGACCAAAGCGACCAGATTTTGCGATGATAGGGAGATTGGTAAGCGGATCGGTACCTAGTTCTCGCTCACCAGATGGGGCCGCAAGCAACTCAATTGCCTTTTGAAGAGTCAGCTCATCGGGAGCCATTCCCTCTGGAATATTGGCAAATTTCCGCTCTTCGCCTTGTCCTTGTTGAAGATAAGCCCCATAGCGACCAACTCTTATTTCAATATCCTCGCCCATCTTCATGGTGTTGATCTGTTGGGCATCAATCGCGCCAAGATCGGCTGCTAAGTCTTGAAGTCCGGGTTGTCCATCTTTGCCGAAGAAGAAGTCAGTCAACCAATGGACTCGCTCCGCTTCACCATTGGCAATCTTGTCGAGATCCTCTTCCATGCTCGCTGTGAATTCATAATCAACGAGCTTTGAGAAATGTTGCTCGAGAAGTCCAGTTACTGAAAAGGCTAAGAAGGTGGGAACTAGCGCTCTGCCACGCTTAACCACATAACCGCGATCTTGAATCGTTTGGATTATTGAGGCAAATGTGGAGGGTCTTCCAATCCCCAACTCCTCGAGTTTCTTAACAAGGGTTGGTTCGGTATAGCGAGCAGGAGGTTTAGTCTCGTGGGATTCGAATTTATATTCAGTGACGTTGATCTTCTGGCCTTCTTGCATAACTGGAAGACGCTTATCTGACTCTTCCTCACTCTTATCGTCAGCGACATCTTCATACGCGGCCAAGAATCCTGGGAAAGTAACGACTGACCCATTTGCCCTGAAAATTAATTGTTGCCCATCTGAAGATTGAACATCGAAATCCACACGTGCTTGCATCTTCTTTGCGTCTGACATCTGTGAAGCTACGGTTCGCTTCCAGATTAAATCGTAGAGTGATAATTGGTCTCGGGTTAATTCGGGAGCCAGCTCACCTGGAGTTTTGAAGCTATCCCCAGCTGGGCGGATGGCTTCATGTGCTTCTTGAGCATTCTTCGTCTTACCTTCATAGAACCGTGGTGAATCCGGAATATGGTCAGTGCCATAAAGCGATTTGGCAGCGCTTCTCGCTGCTTTGATTGCCGTCTCGGAGAGACTCACGGAATCAGTTCGCATATAAGTGATGTATCCGCCCTCGTACAAGCTCTGGGCGATGCGCATCGTCAGTTGAGCTCCCCAACCAAGTCGGCTACCGGCGTCCTGTTGCATTGTTGAGGTCGTGAAAGGTGGTTTAGGGCGCTCAGTTCTTGGGGATTCTTCTATTGATTTAACAACTAATTTCCTGCCACTCAACGATGATGCGATACTGCTTGCTTGAGATTCATCGAGTAGAAGAATTTGGCTAGCGTTCTTCTCTTTAAGTGCACCATTACTGTCAAAGTCATTGGTTGTGGCTAACCGTTTTCCATCAACAGTTATCAATCTAGCTGTGAAATTTTGATCTGTTAAGGCGGTTAAATCCCACCAAGTTGAGGTTATGAATGCCATTCTTTCGCGTTCACGTTCAACAATCAGGCGAGTAGCGACAGATTGAACTCGCCCAGCTGAAATGCGCGGCATAACTTTCTTCCAGAGGACTGGGGAGAGTCGATAGCCAAAGAGTCGATCTAGGACGCGTCTGGTTTCTTGAGCGTCCACAAGGCGTTGATCAATATCTCGAGTTTCATTTACCGCCTTGAGAATCGCATCTTTGGTGATTTCGTTAAAGACCATTCTCTTGACTGGAACCTTTGGTCTTAAGATCTCCATTAAATGCCAAGCGATAGCTTCGCCCTCGCGGTCCTCATCTGTTGCAAGGATTAGTTCATCTGATTCTTTAAGTAGATCCTTGAGTTCTTGAACCTTCTGTTTCTTATCTGGATTTATTACATAAAGAGGTGAGAATTCATTTTCGATATCAACGCCCTCGCGTGACCAGGGAAACTTCTTATATTCCTTTGGAATATCGGCAGCGCGTTGTGGAAGATCTCTTATGTGACCAATGGATGCCTCGACGATGTAATCATCGCCGAGGTAACCACCAATTTTCCTTGCTTTAGCCGGCGACTCTACGATCACCAGCTTCTTTAGCTGTTTTGCCAAATTGGTTAGCCGATAGTTGTGGACTTACGGCGACCACGAACAAGCGCAGCGATGATGATCGCTGTTGCTATCAAGGCAATCGTCGTATTTAAGGTGTCCTTGCCTTCGAGCGAGAACTTAACGACGGCAGGCGTCACTAGAAGTCCTACTAGGTTCATAACCTTGATCAATGGGTTGATTGCTGGACCAGCAGTATCCTTAAACGGATCTCCTACTGTGTCTCCGATGACAGTTGCGGCATGAGCCTCACTGCCTTTACCGCCATGGTGTCCATCTTCGACCATCTTCTTAGCGTTATCCCAAGCTCCACCCGAGTTAGCCAAAAAGACCGCCATAAGTGTTCCGGTTCCGATTGAGCCGGCTAGATATGCACCAAGCGCACCAACGCCGAGTCCAAATCCGACAGCAATTGGAGCCATGACAGCAAGTAGTCCTGGGGTGGCAAGTTCACGGAGAGAATCGCGTGTACAGATATCTACGACGCGACCGTACTCAGGCTTCTCTGTTCCCTTCATGATTCCAGGATGAAGTTGGAACTGATTGCGTACTTCCATAACAACAGCGCCTGCAGCGCGTGATACCGCGTTGATCGCAAGGCCAGAGAAGAGGAATACGACAGAAGCACCGATAACTAGACCAACGAGATTTCGTGGATCAGCGACATCAAGGACGCCTTGGAATTCAAGACCCAAGTTTGTTGCAGTCGCACCAAACTCGATAACGGTGTTCTTGATTGCATCAGTGAAAGCGCCAAAGAGTGCGGTTGCAGCAAGGACTGCTGTTGCAATCGCGATTCCCTTTGTGATTGCTTTTGTGGTGTTTCCAACTGCATCAAG
>CAZFQY010000060.1:0-3534 GCA_964521265.1 uncultured Clavibacter sp. | reverse complement strand
CGCCTTCTGCTCTTCCTCATGCACATGAATACTTCCAGTAGCTGGGCTCGCTGCTGCGCGGCGAGAGACGCGACGAACTTCTCGAGTGATACCTGACGCTCTCATCGCCTCACTCAACGTTGAAGAGACAAATGGCCATGGACCTTGATTTGCTGGCTCATCTTGAACCCAGAGAACGTTCGCATTTGGATGGCGATTGATCTCCGCCAAAATCTCAGAAGTTGGAAGTGGATAAAGTTGTTCAACGCGAGCAATCGCAGTTGCTGTATCTCCTAAGCGAGCGCGCTCAGCCAATAACTCCCAATAGACCTTGCCACTGCAGAGGATCAGACGCGTTGCGTTTGAAATTCCACTATCGGAAATGAATGGTCTAAATGTCCCGGCTGTGAAGTCAGAGAGTTTCGATGCCGCTGCCTTCAAGCGGAGCATTGATTTTGGTTCAAAGACAATAAGTGGCTTACGAGCCGGATTCTTGGTGTGCCACCTTAGGAGATGGAAGTAAGAAGCAGCCGAAGATGGTTGCGCTACGGTCATATTGTTCTCGGCGCAAAGTGTTAGGAATCTTTCGATTCGACCAGAGGAGTGATCTGGTCCTTGACCTTCATATCCATGAGGCAATAGGAGCACTACTGAGGAACGCTCACCCCACTTTTGCAGTGAAGATGAGATGAATTCATCAATCACAGTCTGGGCGCCATTGGCGAAATCACCGAACTGTGCCTCCCAGAGTACTAATGCATTGTCGCGCTCTAACGAGTAGCCATACTCAAAGCCCATCGCTGCATATTCTGAGAGGAGCGACTCAACTACGAAGAATTGATTCTCCGCTGATGCTGAATCTGCATCGCCGGATATCAGAGCGCGTAGCGGAATCCACTCGCTGCCATCACTGTAATCACGGACGATTGCATGGCGATTGGAGAATGTTCCGCGGCCAACATCTTGGCCTGCGATTCTTACTGGATGACCCTCAAGAAGTAACGATCCAAATGCGAGCATCTCACCGCCCGACCAATCGATGGTTCCATCATCGAGCATTGTGATACGGCGCTGAAGTTGAGGCATCAACTTTGGATGGACTTGGAAATTAGCGGGCACAGCAACCTGGGTAGCTGCGATCTTTCGAACAACATCCTCAGAAATAGCAGTATTTGTCTTATTCGGATCTAGTTCTTCGAGGCGATCAAAGTTCGGCTTCTCCGGACGCTTGTCATGAACAGAAGCAAAGATTCCCTCTAGTTGGGTCTGGAACTCTTGAGCGATTCCATCGGCCTCTTCTTGAGTGATATCGCCACGGCCAACGAGCGCCTCCGCGTAGAGAACGCGAGTAGTCCGCTTTGCGTCGATCAACTTATACATACGTGGTTGGGTGAAGCTTGGTTCATCGCCTTCGTTGTGGCCACGGCGTCGATAGCAGACCATGTCGATCACGACATCCTTATTGAAAGTCTGGCGATATTCGAAGGCGACTCGAGCAACTCTTACGCAAGCTTCAGGATCATCGCCATTTACATGGAATACCGGAGCTTGAATCATCTTGGCAACATCGGTTGCGTATCGAGATGAACGTGCTGCTTCTGGAGATGTAGTGAATCCAACTTGGTTATTGATGATTACGTGAATGGTTCCGCCAGTGCGATAACCGCGGAGCTTCGACATCGCAAGCGTTTCAGCAACTACGCCTTGTCCAGCAAATGCAGCATCTCCATGGATTAGAACTGGAAGGACCGAGAATGCGTTCTTCACATTCTTCTTATCCTGCTTTGCGCGGACTATTCCCTCTAGGACTGGATTAACAGCCTCTAGGTGCGATGGGTTGGCAGCGAGATAGATCTTGGTCTTATCGCCGCTCTCGGTTACGAAGTCACCATAAGTTCCGAGGTGATACTTGACGTCACCTGAACCTTGGACAGAGTTCTCTTGGTAGTGGCCTTCGAACTCTTGGAAGATCTGACCGTAGGACTTACCCGCGACATTTGCTAGAACATTCAAGCGACCACGATGCGGCATACCGATGCAGACTTCATCAAGTCCAGACTTTGCGGCATAACGAGCGATTGTGTCGAGGAGAGGAATTACAGATTCGCCACCTTCGAGAGAGAAGCGTTTCTGGCCGATGAACTTTGTGTGCAAGAAGGTCTCGAATGCTTCTGCAGAGTTCAATTTGCGCAAGATTCGGAGTTGATCTTCGCGAGTAAAGAATGGAGAACCAACCTCTACCTGATCTTGGATCCACTTACGCTCTTCAGGTGAATCGATATACATATATTCGATTCCGATCGAGCGGCAGTAAGAGTCGCGGAGGATTCCGAGGATGTTCCGCAATTTCGCTGAGTTTCTTCCGCCGAATCCACCAGTTGCGAAATCTCTATCGAGATCCCAGAGCGTTAGGCCATGTGTGACCACATCCAGATCTGGATGGCTCCGTTGTTGATACTCAAGCGGATCGATATCAGCCATCAAGTGACCGAATGTGCGGTAGGAATTGATTAGATTCTGAACACGAGCAGTCTTATTTACCTGTGACTCGCTCTCGAACTGCATATCTGCGTGCCAATGAATTGGAACGTATGGGATTCGCAGCGCTGCAAAAATCTCTTCATAGAAGTTCTCTGCGCCAAGAAGAATTTCATGGATTCGCCGGAGGAAATCACCGGATTGTGCGCCTTGGATGACGCGGTGATCGTAAGTTGAAGTGAGCGTTACGACCTTGGAGATCGCAAGGCGGGCAATCGTCTCTTCACTCGCTCCTTGGAATTCCGCTGGGTAATCCATCGCTCCAACACCAAGAATCAGGCCTTGACCTTGAACTAGGCGCGGAACAGAGTGAACAGTTCCGATTGTTCCTGGATTAGTGAGTGAGCATGTAGTTCCTGCGAAATCCTCTACTGCGAGCGTTCCCTTGCGAGCCTTCTTAACCAGAGATTCGTAGGTCGCCCAGAACTGGCCGAAGTCCATACCTTCGCAGCCCTTGATTGAAGGCACCAATAGCTGACGTGAACCATCTTCCTTCGCCAGATCAATGGCGATACCGAGATTTATATGCTCTGGATATCCAATTGCTGGCTTGCCATCTTGCTCAGTGAAGAAGGCGTTCATTTCTGGCATCGCACGGAGCGCCTTGATCATTGCGTAACCGATGATGTGGGTGAAAGAGACCTTGCCGCCGCGGGCGCGCTTTAAGTGATTATTGATGACGGTTCGGTTGTCGATCATTAACTTTGCAGGGATTGCACGGACGCTTGTTGCAGTTGGAACAGATAATGAAGCTTCCATGCTCTGAACAACTCGATTCGCAACGCCGCGAAGCGGTTCGATTCGAGCTGCGGATGGAGATGAAATCTCTTGGACCGGTTTTGATATTGGTTGTGCTGGAGTTGGAGTTGGTTGCTGAGCTGGACGAACAACTTGTTGGACAACTTGTTGTGATGGTTGCTGTGCTTGTGGGGTAGCAACTTGTGGAGTAACGGGTTGCGGAGTTGGAACCGAAGCAACTTGTGGAGTTACAACCGGAGGCACTGGAGCGGGTGATAC
>CAZFQY010000059.1:0-3668 GCA_964521265.1 uncultured Clavibacter sp. | reverse complement strand
ATCAACTTGTCACGAGTTGAACCAAGCTCAGTAGAAGAAGTGTGACAGGGGGAAATAGACAATGTTAGATGTCAACTTTTTCGATGAGTTAAGGATTGGTCTTGCTTCGGCAGAGAACATCCGCGAATGGTCATTTGGCGAGGTCAAGAAGCCAGAAACCATCAACTACCGAACACTGAAGCCGGAAAAAGATGGTCTCTTCGATGAGAAGATCTTCGGACCGACTCGTGATTGGGAGTGCTACTGCGGTAAGTACAAGCGCGTCCGATTCAAGGGCATCATCTGCGAACGCTGCGGTGTTGAAGTAACACGTGCAAAGGTTCGTCGTGAGCGCATGGGTCATATCGAACTCGCAGCGCCAGTAACTCACATTTGGTACTTCAAGGGCGTTCCTTCTCGCCTTGGTTACCTTCTAGATCTCGCACCTAAGGATCTTGAGAAGGTCATCTACTTCGCTGCTTACATGATCACTGAGGTTGATACCGAGGGTCGCGAAGAGGATTTGGCGAAGCTTGAGAAGCGCGTCAACACCGATCGTAAGAAGATCGAAACCAAGCGCGATGCTGATCTAGCTGCTCGTCAAGAGAAGATGGAGAACGATCTCGCTGAGCTTGAAGATGAGGGCGCAAAGTCCGATCAGAAGCGTAAGGTCCGCGAATCAGGTGAGCGCGAATTGAAGTCAATCCGCGATCGCGCCCAGAAAGAACTCGATCGTCTCGAGGAAGTCTGGAAGCGTTTCAAGGATCTAAAGGTTGGCGATCTCGAAGGTGATGAGAATCTTTACCGCGAGATGCGCGATCGTTATGGAATCTATTTCAAGGGCTTCATGGGCGCGACTGCGATCCAGAAGCGTCTTGAGACCTTCGATCTACAAGCTGAGTACGACAAACTCACTGAAGTAGCCGAGCACGGCAAGGGTCAGAAGAAGACTCGCGCCATCAAGCGCTTGAAGGTCGTTAACTCATTCCTAAATACAAATAACCGTCCGACATCGATGGTCTTGGATTGCGTTCCAGTAATTCCACCAGATCTACGTCCGATGGTCCAACTTGATGGTGGCCGCTTTGCGACATCGGATCTAAATGATCTTTATCGCCGCGTCATCAATCGTAATAATCGTTTGAAGCGTCTTGTCGATCTCGGCGCTCCAGAAATCATCGTTAACAATGAGAAGCGCATGCTCCAAGAAGCAGTCGACGCGCTCTTCGATAACGGTCGTCGTGGTCGCCCAGTAACGGGTCCAGGAAACCGTGCGCTGAAGTCGCTCTCCGACATGCTCAAGGGTAAGCAGGGTCGCTTCCGTCAGAACCTCCTTGGAAAGCGCGTTGATTACTCAGGTCGTTCAGTAATCGTCGTCGGTCCACAGCTAAAGCTTCACCAGTGCGGACTTCCAAAGCAGATGGCGCTCGAATTGTTCAAGCCATTCGTTATGAAGCGCTTGGTCGATTTGAACCATGCCCAGAACATCAAGAGCGCAAAGCGTATGGTCGAGCGTTCTCGTGCAGTCGTCTGGGATGTTCTTGAAGAGGTTATTGCCGAGCATCCAGTTCTATTGAACCGTGCTCCAACCTTGCACCGTCTTGGTATCCAAGCTTTCGAACCACAACTAATCGAAGGTAAGGCGATCCAGATTCACCCACTCGTATGTACTGCGTTTAACGCAGACTTCGACGGTGACCAGATGGCGGTCCACGTTCCACTTTCCGCAGAAGCACAAGCAGAAGCGCGCATCTTGATGTTGTCATCGAACAACATCCTCTCGCCAGCTTCGGGACGTCCACTCACCGCTCCTACCCAGGACATGGTGCTTGGTCTCTATTACTTGACTTCAAATCGCGATAATCAACTTGGCGAAGGAAGAAGCTTCACATCTATCGCTGAAGGCTTGATGGCATATGAGGCGAAGAGCCTTGCTGTGCAAGCGAAGATCAAGATTCGTGTAAATGTAAATGGCGAATTAGTAACCAAGGAGACAACTCTTGGAAGAGCGATCTTCAATGAGATTCTCCCTGAGGACTTCCCATATGTTGATCACGAAGTAACGAAGAAGGCGCTTGGTGCGATCGTAGATAGCCTTGCTGAAGGTTATCCAAAGGTCGTTGTAGCGCGCGTTCTCGATGATCTAAAGGAGCTCGGTTTCCGTTGGGCAACTCGTGCTGGCGCAACCATCGGTATCGTCGATGTTGTCACACCTGCTCGTAAGAACGAGATCTTGGCTGGCTATGAAGATAAGGCCGATAAGGTCCAATCACAGTATGACCTTGGTCTGATCACTGATGACGAGCGTCGTCAGGAATTGATCGAGATCTGGACTCAAGCCACCAACGATGTCGCTAAGGAGATGGAAGATAACTTCCCACGGACCAATCCAGTTTGGATGATGGTCTACTCCGGAGCTCGTGGAAACATGATGCAGATCCGTCAGATCGCAGGTATGCGTGGTCTTGTTGCTAATCCGAAGGGTGAAATCATCCCTCGTCCGATCAAGTCCAACTTCCGTGAAGGTCTCTCAGTACTTGAGTACTTCATCTCTACACACGGTGCTCGTAAGGGTCTCGCTGATACCGCGCTTCGTACCGCTGATGCTGGTTATCTAACTCGACGTCTCTGCGACGTTGCACAAGATGTCATCATCCGCGAAGAAGATTGCGGAACAGATCGTGGTCTTGCGCTGACGATTGCTGAAGCAGTTAATGGCAAGCTAACTCGTGATGATCATGTCGAGACTTCGATCTATGGTCGAATCGTCGTTGAAGATGTCGTTGCTGATGGCAAGACAATCCTTGCTGCTGGCTCAGATCTTGGCGATCGTGTAATTGATGAGTTGGTAGCTGCTGGCGTATCTGAAGTGAAGGTTCGTTCAGTAATGACTTGCGATTCAAAGGTCGGTCTATGCGCGAAGTGCTATGGCCGCTCGATGGCGACCGGCAAGCTTGTTGATGTGGGTGAAGCGGTTGGAATTATCGCTGCTCAATCAATCGGTGAGCCTGGTACACAGCTAACGATGCGTACCTTCCACACCGGTGGCGCTGCAACAGCATCAGGTGACATCACTCATGGTCTACCTCGCGTTGTTGAGCTCTTCGAAGCACGTACTCCAAAGGGCGTTGCTCCGATTGCTGAAGCAGCTGGTGTTGTCTCATTCACCGAAGATTCAAAGGGTAAGAAGATCATCGTCACACCAGAAGATGGTGGCGAAGCGACTGCTTATCCGATCACTCGCCGTCAGAAACTTCTCGTAGAAGAAGGTATGAAGGTTGCGGTCGGACAACAGATGGTTGTTGGTGCGATTGATCCAAAGCAGGTTCTAAAGATCCTCGGACCTCGCGCTACCCAGACCCACTTGGTCAATGAAATCCAAGAGGTTTACCGCTCACAGGGCGTAGGCATCCACGATAAGCACATCGAAATCATCGTGAAGCAGATGCTCCGTCGTATCACCGTTCTTGAACCAGGCGATACCGATCTACTTCCTGGTGAATTGGTTGATCACCTCCGCTTCCAGGCCGCAAACCGCGAAGCTGTAACAAAGGGTGGCAAGGCTGCATCTGGTCGTCCAGAACTTATGGGTATCACCAAGGCATCTCTTGCAACTGAATCCTGGCTATCAGCTGCATCCTTCCAGGAGACAACGCGCGTCCTAACCGATGCTGCGCTCTCCGAGAGAA
>CAZFQY010000058.1:0-3686 GCA_964521265.1 uncultured Clavibacter sp. | reverse complement strand
TTAAGCAAGGGATTTGTGGGGCTAGAGACGCTCTCGGGAATTCCCGGAACAGTGGGCGCATCACCGATTCAAAATATCGGTGCTTACGGCCATGAAGTATCTGAAGTTATTGCGCGAGTAAGGACTTGGGATCGAAAGGCTGGGGCGTATAAGACTTTCTCCAATTCGGAGTGCGGTTTTGAATACCGCTCATCTATCTTCAAGAGAGAGAAAGATAGATATGTAATCATCGATGTGACCTTCCAGCTCAAGAGCGGTGAGATGAGCCTGCCAATTAAGTATGAAGAGTTGGCGCGGGCCTTGAATGTAAAAATCGAGGAACGGGTATTAGTAGAGCAGGTGCGAAGCGCAGTCCTATCACTTCGGGCGCTTAAAGGAATGTTGTTAGATAACAAGGACCATGACACTTGGTCGGCTGGTTCATTCTTTGTGAATCCAATCGTTAGCGCTGATGTGGCGGCTTCGTTGCCTTCTGATGCACCGCGTTGGCCACAGAATGATGGTCGAGTGAAGACTTCAGCGGCGTGGTTGATGGAGCGCGCGGGAGTTAAGAAGGGTGATTCCTTTGAAGGAGCGGGAGTAAGTAAGAAGCATGTATTGGCGCTAGTAAATAATGGAAATGCGAAGGCCTCGGATCTCATCGAATTAGCGCGCTCTTCACGTAAAGCGGTTAAAGATAAGTTTGGGATTACTTTGGAGCCAGAAGTCCAGTTTGTGGGAATAACGCTTTGAGAAGGTTATTGCTTCTCGTCGTTACCTTGTTCTTGATAGCTCCTGCTTCAGCTCATACCTCTTTGGTGAGTTCATCTCCTGAATCAGGTGCGGTTCTAAATGAAGTTCCTGCTGAGGTGCGTCTTAAGTTCAATGAGAGCCTCCTTCTAGTGGATTCAAAGAATCCAAATCGGATTGAAGTTATCAATGGAATCGGACAAGTTGTAAGTGGAATGACAGTTGTTGAGGGGCCAGAGATCTTTACCGCTTTGGATCTAAGTCTTGAGCCAAGTGGTGAGTACACCGTTAAGTATCGAGTTGTATCGGCCGATGGACATCCAGTCGAAGGTGAATATCAATTCACGGTAGCGAGCGCTGAAGTGATCTCAGCTCCGGTGGAAGAGAGCGCTGATGATCAAGGAATCGTTCGGATTATCTGGGTCTTGCTTGCGTTATCAGGCGTTGGGATCTTGGCTTTACTTCGCCTCGGAAAGTAAGTTCTTTATCCGAGTTACGCCTTCGATGATGTCTTCATCGGATGTGGCATAAGAGAGACGAACATATCCAGAAGGACCGAAAGCCTCACCAGGAACTACTGCGACTTCCGCTTCTTCAAGTATGAGCGAAGCAAGTTCAGCAGAAGTACTTGGACGGCGGCCGCGAATTTCCTTGTTAAGAACACCTTTAACAGACGGATAAACATAGAAGGCTCCTTGTGGTGTGGGGCATTCGATTCCAGGGATTTCGTTGAGCATCTTTACGATCAATTTCCTTCTTCTATCAAAGGCTTCGCCCATCTTCTTCACGGCGGACAAGTCGTTGTTAAGTGCGGCGATTGCGGCGCGCTGTGAGACATTTGAGACGTTAGAGGTTAGGTGTGATTGCAGGTTAGTAGCGGCCTTGATTACATCCTTCGGGCCGATCATCCAACCAACGCGCCATCCAGTCATCGCATAAGTCTTAGCTACGCCGTTGATGATGATCGTCTTATCCGCCATCTCGGGGACTAGGACCGGAATTGATGGAGCGGTAGCGCCGTCGTAAAGAAGGTGTTCGTAGATCTCATCGGTGATGATCCAAATTTCATTCTTTAGCGCCCACTCAGCGATCGCTTTGACTTGCTCTTTCGAATAGACCGAACCGGTCGGATTAGATGGTGAGCAGAAGAGGAGCGCTTTCGTCTTTGGCGTTCTGGCCTTCTCAAGTTGTTCGACAGTCACGCAATAGTTTTGTGATTCATCAGCGAATACTTCGACAGCAGTTCCGCCAGCTAACTTGATGCACTCAGGATAAGTAGTCCAGAAAGGCGAGGGAAGGATTACCTCATCACCTTTATCTATGATGGTTGCGAATGCTTGGTAGACGGATTGCTTTCCGCCATTAGTGACTAGAACTTGATCAGCAGTGATCTCGTAATTCGAATCGCGCTTGGTCTTCTTTACGATTGCATCGCGAAGTTCTGGAAGTCCAGGTGTTGGTGAGTAGCGATGATTTGCGACGACCTTTGCGGCATCACTCGCGGCTTGGACGATGTAATCAGGAGTTGGGAAATCTGGTTCGCCGGCTCCGAATCCGATAACTGGACGGCCGGCAGCTTTTAGGGCCTTGGCCTTTGCATCGACAGCCAAGGTCGCAGACTCAGCAATAGCTGCGATTCGAGCGGAGATTCGGGGTTTTGTCACAGGCGGGAGTCTTCCATAAGCCTGGATAAGCGGGGATTTGAGCGAGTTAGACCTAATCGGGGGTCCTCACCTACACTTCCTCCTCCTGGCGCTTGATTGATCGGGTAAATAAAAAAATTCGATTATGAAAAGGTAATGCTTTGGCATGTCCGCATGTTGATGCATTAAGGAAGTGCCTCGAAGGGCAGTAGCTCAACTGGCCAGAGTTCCGGTCTCCAAAACCGGCGGTTGGGGGTTCAAGTCCCTCCTGCCCTGCGCAGTAGTTGAAAGACGGAAGTTGAAGAAGAGAGGAAAGGAAACGAAATGAGTGAGAACTCAGAGAAAGAGTTAAACATCTTTCAACGCGTTGCTCTTTTCTATCGTCAGGTTCTTAACGAACTACGTAAGGTGGTCTGGCCTTCACGTAACATGTTGACGACCTACACAGCAGTAGTACTCGTTTTCGTTACTTTCGTTATTGCTGTCGTATCACTATTTGATCTAGGACTAACACAACTAGTCCTTTTCATCTTTGGTGAGTAATCCGGTGAGCGAATTGGAAAATCTGGAAGGAGGAGAGATGAGCGAAGAGCAGGTAATCGAAGCTCCGGTTGATACCGAGCTTGAACTTGATGAGGAAGAAGTTCAAGAGGAACAGGTATCGCCTGAGGTTGCTGCATTCCGCGATGAGCTTCGTGCGAAGCCAGGTGACTGGTTCGTCGTCCACTCCTACGCAGGTTACGAGAAGCGCGTTAAGGGAAATCTCCTACAGCGCATCCAATCCATGCACATGGAGGATTACATCTTCGAGATCCAGGTTCCTGAAGAGGAAGTGACCGAGGTAAAGAACGGTCAGCGCAAGCAAGTTAAGCGCAACATCTATCCTGGTTATGTTCTAGTCCGCATGGACCTCACTGATGAGTCATGGTCGTGCGTGCGTAACACTCCTGGCGTTACAGGTTTCGTTGGAAACTCACATCACCCAAGCCCGCTACCAATGAGCGAGGCAGAGAAGATGTTGATGCCACGTGAGTTGAAGAAGACTTTGAAGCCTGAGATCAAGGTTGTTGATTTCTCAGTAGGCGAGTCCGTCACCGTTATGGATGGCCCATTCGCAACGCTTCCTGCAACGATCTCAGAGATCATGCCAGAGCAGGCGAAATTGAAGGTTCTCGTATCGATCTTCGGTCGCGAGACCCCAGTAGAGCTTTCATTCCACCAGGTACAGAAGATTTAAGTAGAAAAGACGAAGGAGAAACAAAATGGCACCGAAGAAGAAGGTCCAAGCACTTATCAAGCTCCAGATCCAAGCTG
>CAZFQY010000057.1:0-3809 GCA_964521265.1 uncultured Clavibacter sp. | reverse complement strand
GCTAGTGTGGCGATGTCGATTGCTCTTTATGCAGTCGACAGGAAACGGCATGCAATATAACCGTTTCATAGCTCTCGGAGATTCGATGACTGAGGGCATGTCTGATGAAGTTATCGGTGGGCAATATCGCGGTTGGGCAGATCGAGTGGCTGAGGTTGCTGCGGCACATTGGGATGAATTCACCTATGCAAATCTTGCGATAAGAGGAAAGTTAGTTGGACAAGTAGTAAACGAACAGATTCCAAAAGCGAAGAAGTTCATCGAAGGTAGATCAACGTTAGTTTCATTTCACGCTGGCGCAAATGATGTGATCCGTCCTAAATATGACCCAGCAAAGACGATTGCTACATATAACCATGGGGTAGATGAATTAGTCAGATCTGGCGCAACGCTGATGTTGTTCTGTGTCCTTGAAGATTCTGGTGCAAAGACCCGTGCCGCCCAGGTTTGGAAAGAGCGCTTCAAGGTTTTTAATGAGAATGTTCGACGAAGAGCAGCGGCTGTGGATGCCATCCTCTTTGATCCAAATCCTGATGATTTCTGGCGTGATGAGCGTTTCATCCATGAAGATCGACTTCATTTAAATGCAGAAGGACATCGTCGCGTCGCCCAAGCTGTTCTCTCGCGGTTACAACTTCCCCATGATCCAGATTGGCGAAAGCCGCTTCCTAAAGGTGAACCGATTACGGCGCTAGAGAAGATTCAGATCGATCTCAATTGGTTTGGAAAGTATGCGGTTCCTTGGATGGGACGCAGGATCCGCGGAAGGTCCTCAGGAGACGGCCGAGATGCAAAATACCCGGCTCCCGTCACCTTCCAACCTAGAAGTTAAGGGCCGTCCAACTCCACTTATAGACACCCGGCTTGATGCGATATTTATCGAGCGTATCTGGGCCGCAAGATGCAGTTCCAACTCCGCGATGTGTGGCATCGATTGTCACTACGGTATTTCCTGACTTCTTCACGAATACATCATGGGTTGCATCGGCGAGATCGGTGGAGCGGTACGGAGTCACGGTCACCATTCTTGGCTTATCGAGTTGGAAATAGAGACCGTGGTTAGTGCGATTTGAGATCGAGAACCAACGAACTCCCACATGTCCACCATTTTCCTGTGGCTTAATGTAGGGCACGTATTGATTTGCGACAGATGAACTCCAGCGATGTACTTTTCCAATAGCGCGATCGGGCATGGTCTCAAATGGGCCAGTTCCAAAATAGACAAGTTGGTCTAACTCGCCATTTAATTCAAAGTTGATTCCAACGCGAGCAACATCATCAAGTTGCTTAGGAAGGGTTACAGATTCGGTGACTCGGATTCCATCTACTACGGATTCGACAAGTTGTTCATGTTTGATGCTGATTCCAGCGCCGCTCTTCCATGTTGTGACGATGCGAGTCGTTGTACCTTTATGTGCTACTTGGACGTTGGAGCGACTTAGTTCTCGTAAGCCCCACTTATCCCACTTATCAGCGATGCGACCAATCAGATCGTTATCGGTTGGAGCGCGCCACAGAGTTAGCTTCGGTGCGACTTCGCTTCCCGGAAGAAGTATCAATCCATCTTGGGAGACGAAGTTCTTCCGCTCCTTCGATGGTTTCGCTTTAGGAAGAGGTTTTGCAGGAAGTGCGAATTGTGACCAGGCAACTTCAAAGCCCATATGTGCCCATGGTTTGCTTACTGCGCTCTCAAGATTGAAGTTGATGAAGCGCTCTCCGGCGCCCTCTCCGGCCTTTAGTGACTTGGAGGGAATAGTGAAAATGGCGCTCTTTCGAGCCTTAATCACAGGCAGTTTCACATCTCCGGATAGCACCACTTTCCCATTGAGGGTGATCTCATAGCGGAGTTTGAAGTCGCGTAGGTCGTTGAAGAACTGCTTATTGAAGATCTCGAATCGTCCAGTTTTGAGGTTCTTCGCGCTTATCTTTATCGGAGCTGCGATGTATTTGAACTCTTGGAGAGCTGGCTTTGGTGAACGGTCTGGGAAGAACATTCCATCGCATACGAAGTTCCCATCATGCTTAGTTTCGCCGTAATCACCGCCGTAAGCGGCGCGGATAGTTCCATCCTCAAGGCGTTGATTCAATCCGTGATCCCACATCTCCCAGATGAATCCGCCTTGTAGTCCCTTTAGAGAATGAACTGCATCCCAATACTCAGCGATTGTTCCGTTGCTATTACCCATCGCATGCGAGTACTCGCACATGATTAGCGGCCGTGTTGCTTTCTTAGATTTTGCGTAAGAGATAATCGCCGAAATCTCTGGATACATCGGACATACGACATCAGTTAGATCTTGATTGATGGTCCAGTTACCGCGAATCGCACCTTCATAGTGAAGCGGACGAGTTGGATCGAAGAAGCGGGCGTATTGCGCGGCAGCTCGATGATTCAAGCCAGCGCCGGATTCATTTCCGAGTGACCATAGAACTACCGATGGATGATGGATATCGCGCTGGATCATCCGCGCTACGCGATCGACCCAAGCGTTTAAGTACTTCTGGTCATTACAGAGCGTGTTCTGGAAGGCATGGGATTCGATATTCGCCTCACCGACAACATAGAAACCTAATTCATCGCATAGATCCAAAAAGGCTGGGTCATTTGGATAGTGAGAGGTGCGTACGGCGTTGAAGTTCCAACGCTTCAACTCCAATAGGTCTTGGCGCATCAGATCTCTAGATAGGACGCGACCGGTCTCTCGATTGAAATCGTGGCGGTTAATTCCGTAGAAGATGACGGGCTGGCCGTTTACCAAGAGCTCATTGCCCTTGATTTCTACCCTTCTAAAGCCGATTTTCTGGGTGGTTATCTCAATGACCTGGCCGGTTGGGTCGACTAATTCGTATTCGACATCGTAGAGGGTGGGCGATTCGGCGCTCCAAGGGGAAATGTTTGGAACTTTGATCGTGAACTCAAGTGGTCCGGGCAGTATCGGTTCAGTTGCAAGGAAGGCCTCGTATTTCGCCTTAGGCATGCTGCCATCCCAATAAGTTCCATGGAAGTAATCAGCGCCAGCCTCACGCTCTTCGGCGCTCTTTTCTGTCCACTGTGGCGCTTTCTTATCTACTACTGGCGCTACTGCAGTTGCACCCTTGATGCCGACTACCTTGACGCGTAATTTGTAATTATTAATTGGGGCGTTATTGATCGAGTTGATGTGGGCTCGAACATGAAGCGTTCCAGTTTTGTTATCTGCAAGTAGGCCAGGAGTTGGGTACAGACGCTCAATGAATACATCTTCGGTTGCATAAAGTTTTACCGAACGAGTGATTCCGCCATGCCACCATTGATCTTGATCTTCGATGAATGTGGCATCAGACCACTTGATTACTTTGATCTGGATCCGGTTGGAGCGGTTATTGAGGAAATTTGTTATGTCGAACTCGGATGCCAATCGCGAATCTTTAGCAACGCCGACTTCATTGCCGTTGATTGAAAGTATTGCAACAGATTCAAATCCACCAATTGAGAGGACTACTCGCTTGTTCTTCCAAGTGTTAGGTAGGGAGAACTCGCGCTCATAAACTCCAGTTGGATTCTCATCTGGGACAAGCGGTGGCAATTGGTCGAATGGCATTTGGACATTCGTGTAGATCGGTTTATCGCCGAAAGGCTGTTCACCATTGACCATGGTCCAAAGTCCAGGAACATCTATTTCATCCCAATGATCGCGGCGTCCCACTTCCTGCTCGGGATTTGATAGGAGCTGGAAATCCCAACGACCATCTAGGGAGATCGTCATCAAATGCCCGATGTTCAACATCGGAAGGCGGTTAATCGAGGTGGTCTCGGGGCTGATCCAGAC
>CAZFQY010000056.1:0-3910 GCA_964521265.1 uncultured Clavibacter sp. | reverse complement strand
TTCCATTTAGCTTCTCTTCCTTGTATTCACATTTAGCGCAACCCTTTAACTCTCCCCGCACCGCTTGTTCCACCTTTTCACCACACTCTTCACAGCTAAGCCCATAGAGATTAGCTATCACTCCAAAACCCGGAGTCTCACATCTAGCGCATAGCTCTTGAAGTCTCTTTGCTAATTTCTCGGCACAACGCCTTATTACCTCACTTCTTGATGGCGACATATGCGCTCGCAAATCACTTTCAATGATTGCACTTCCCGTCTTAGTGAGTTCACCAACCGCCTTCTCTAGTTCAACTAAATCTCGCAAACCCTTGTAAATAGGCCCTTTCTTGCTGGCTGAATAAGCAATAAGGGCATGGTTTGGAAAGTCAGCGCGATCAAGAAAATCACCCAGGGCATCGAGGGATGCGACCTCGACTTTTACGGCTACGATCTCTGTACCCCTCTCGTATTCGATGATTTCAATCTTGTTTACATCATCGATCCAAGAGATTGATTCAATAGCAGAGTTGATGAAGGGAACTATTGGATCTGGGCCGATGCTTCCTTCAGAGGCGAGACCATATTTAATGCCAGTTGCATCCATGCCAATCCGAGCTTTCTTCAGAGCTGTATCTCGTTGGGGGAGAGTTCGTGGGATCTCACCAGAGAATGTCCCGAGCGTGTCAGTATCAAATTTATGATGAATAAGTTCGATTCCAAGCGCTGTTAGCGCCGGAGCGATAAGTTTTTCCTTCGAGTGCTGGGTTGTGATTACCGCTTCAATACCTCTATACGGATGAGACATGTTCTTACTTGGAGAAGATCTTGATCAATGATCCGATGGAACGATGCGATTCTGCGGGATGGCGGAAACGAAGGTTCTTCTTGACGGCATAGGTATTTCTTCTTCCCACGCGCTCAATCTCGATGTAACCGGCTTGCTCTAAATCAGCGATGATTCCTTGGGTGCGACGCTCGGTGATTCCAACGCTCTTGGCGATATCCCTGATCCGAGCTTCTGGCTCTCGAGCGAGATAGATCAGGACATGACCGTGATTAGAGAGGAAGGTCCATTGGGCTTCAGCCATGGCTCGAGTCTATCTCAATATACGAAACTAAATACAAGAAATATATTTCATGTATAGTAACCCGGTGCCCGAGAGTCTGGATATAGCCCTTTCCAATCTGACCTCAGTTTCGGTATTGGTATTCGCCCTCGGCTTCCTTGCGGCTCGATTTAAGAGCGATATCCGCATTCCAGAGCCGGTCTATCAAATCATCTCGGTGTATCTACTCTTTGGAATCGGACTAAAAGGAGGTGTATCGCTATCAAATTCTACGGGTACTGGAATCGTGCTGCCCCTTATCGTCACAGTCATATTGGGAACTCTGATCCCATTCTTTGCTTTCTTCGCACTCAAATTTGTAAGAAGACTAAATGAGATTGATCGGGGCGCGATCTCGGCACATTATGGATCGACATCGTTAGTCACATTTACAGCTGCGCTGGTGTTCCTTGAGAACTCTGATATCTCTTATGAAGGATTTGCCACAACACTTTTAACTGTGATGGAAGTTCCTGGCATCATCGTTGGAATCTTCCTCGCTACGCGTCACCTATCTCGCGAGGTATCTTGGTCGGAGTCGTTGAAAGAGATTGTTCTAGGTAAGACAGTCATACTTCTCGTTGGCGGATTACTTATTGGTGCGCTTTCGGGTGAAGCTGGATATGAGCGAGTAACGCCATTCTTTGTTGATCTTCTTCCCGGAATCCTGGCGCTCTTCTTGATGCACCTTGGATTTCTTGCCGGCGCACAAGCTCATGCTGTCAAAGAGGTTGGAGTTGGACTTGGAGTATTTGCAATACTCTTCCCAATCTTTGCAGGAACACTCGGCGTCTTTGCCGGATCTATTGCAGGTTTATCAGTTGGTGGAGCAACCGTTCTTGGAGTTCTATGTGCAAGCGCTTCCTACATCGCAGCGCCTGCCGCGGTTCAAATAGCAGTCCCAGAAGCGAATCCATCTCTATCCATTACAGCTAGCTTGGCAATCACATTTCCGTTCAATCTAATTGTCGGTATTCCGCTACTAAAAGCGGTTGCGATGGCTGTTATTGGCTAGTTTTTAGGGGTGTGCTGGCGGGCGCGATCAGCGATGGAGATACCGATTAGAACGACCAAGCAGCCAATTAATTGAATTGTTGTAAGGCTCTCGTTTAGCCACCACCAGGCAAATATTCCAGCTAAGACAGGTTCAATCATTCCGAAGATGCTTGCTGTCGACGCGCTCATTAACTTCAGACCGCTGATGACGAAAAGATATGGAGCAATCGTTCCCATAATGACAATCCAAAGCACAAGGGTCCAGCCTGGGAGTGAATAATCTTCAAATCTACCAAGCAGGTTCATCTCATTAGAGAGCGCATCAACCGGGAAGTTCCAGATAGGAAGTGCAAAGAAGAGCAGAACTGATGCAACGCCAAATCCCCAAGTTGCGATTGCGCCACTGGATTTAGTCTTACCAAGAAAGTCGGCGATCAAGAAGTAGCCAGCAAGTGCAAGTGCATCAAGAAATGCTGCAATCAAGCCAATCTGATCGACAGTAAGACCATCCCATATCTGGGTGATCATCAGAAGACCGGTGAAGGCGAGAGCGATTGCGTACCAGAGACCAGTTGGGACATGTTTCTTTAGGACAAAGCGGAGGAAGATCAAGATCCAAATCGGTGCAGTGAATTCGATAAGTAGTGCGATACCGACATACATACGCGAGATGGCAACAAAGTAGAGCGCCTGCACGAGCGTCACGCCAACGACGCCGAAGAGGATCAACCAAGGTAGCTCTTTCTTGGTCGTTTTTAGCTCTTGGCGACGGAAGATGATGTAGAAGGTGAAGAGGATTATGAAGGCGCCACCAGTTCTAATCTGGGTTAGACGCCAGGCGGAGATCTCATCGAGTAGGACGATCTTGGAGATGATTCCGTTAAAGGCGAAGAGAAAAGCCCCTAAAAACAGGTAAATCTCACCCCGAAGTCGCGTGAACACCCCGGAACCCTACCGGTTTAGAAGGCGGCTTCTGAAACTCCCATGATTTCGCCATCTTCACGCTCGACGATTGCGCGAGTAGCGCTAATCAACGGCAAGAAGTTATGGACGAAGTAACGAGAAGCAGCAATCTTTCCTTCGAAGAAGTCCTTATCTTTTCCAGTAGCAGAACCGATCTTGTTAGCAGCGATATCGGCCTGGCGGAGAAGAAGCCAGGAGATGATGATGTCACCAACCGACATCAACAAGCGGGTTGTGTTCAACCCACACTTGTAGATCTCATCTGGTTTCTCTTGGCTGGCCATTGCATGGGTTACAAGTTGTCCGATGATTGCTTGAAGATCCTCGAGCGCCTTTGCAAGAGCAGCCTTCTCGGTTGCATTGTTACCACCGGAAGCTGCGAATGCACCAATCTCCTTAGATAGTTTTGTTAGCGCACGACCATTATCTTTGATGATTTTGCGGAAGAAGAAGTCGAGACCTTGGATTGCAGTCGTACCCTCATAGAGGGTATCGATCTTGGCATCACGAACATATTGTTCAAGAGGCCAATCCATAGTGAAACCAGAACCACCGAATGTTTGTAGTGATTCGGTTCCAAGTAGCGTCCAAGCTTTCTCTGATCCATAACCTTTGACGATTGGAAGCAAGAGATCATTTAGATGCTCAAGCGCAGATATCTCATCCTCTGATTTTCCTTCAGCGCGAGCGAGCGCAACCGCATCTTGAATCGAAGCTGTGTAGAGAACCAGGGCGCGCATACCTTCTGCATACGCCTTTTGAGTCATCAAGGAACGGCGAACATCTGGATGCTTCATGATTGTTACGCGAGGGCTTGCCTTGTTTGCCATATCCTTCATATCGCCGCCCTGTACGCGAGTTTT
>CAZFQY010000055.1:0-3936 GCA_964521265.1 uncultured Clavibacter sp. | reverse complement strand
ATGTGGTCCAAGCGCGCGTATGTCGATTTCGCCCTCAAGAAACGGGCAACAATCGCGAGCATCTACCGTGGACTTAATACGACATCCGATGCTTGTGATGCCGACCCTTACTTGAGGAGAGCTGCGAAGTTCCATGGCGAGCTGACTAACCGCGATTGCCCCATGTGCCGAAAAGATAAAGTCACAGAACTTCAATATGTCTTCGGTGATCAACTCGGCCAATACTCAGGCCGAATCAAGACCAATGATGAGCTAGATGAGATGCAGAGTGAATATGGAGAGTTCCGCGTCTATGTCGTCGAGGTTTGCTTAGGTTGCGGTTGGAATCACCTCACAGCTTCATATCTTTTGGGCGATGGCATAGAGCGTAAGCCGCCTCGTAAAGTTAAGACTCGGTAGCCTTCTTTCATGAATTGGTTGCGTGGTAGAGCCGCAAAGCTATTGATAAAGCTCGCCGCCTTCTTCGCAATCGCTGGCGGAACCGCCTTCGCGATTGCTTACTTCACAACAGATATCCCGGATCCAAATGATTATGTGAACTCACAAGCAACGATCATTCAATATTCAAATGGTGATGAGATTGGAAGAATTGGTGCACAAAATCGCACCATCATCCCGCTTGCAAAGATTCCATTAGATCTCCGCCAAGCCGTCCTTGCTGCTGAAGATAAGAATTTCTACTCCCAAGGCGCCTTCAACCCAATTGCGATCTTAAGAGGCGCGATCAATACCGCTCTTGGTCGAGGGCTACAAGGTGGTTCGACAATCACCCAGCAGTATGCAAAGACTGCCTTCCTTACTGCAGATCGAACGATTCAACGGAAGATCCGTGAGTTGATAATCGCTATCAAGTTGGAGAATCAACTAACTAAAGATGAGATCTTCGAAGATTATTTGAACACCATCTATTTTGGCCGCGGCGCATATGGCGTTGAGACTGGCGCTCGCGTCTATTTTGGCAAGAGCGTCGATCAGATAAATGTCGCTCAAGCTGCGGTATTGGCTTCAATCCTCCGTTCACCTGGTTTCTACGATCCAGATTTCCGTGAAGGTAATAAGGAGCGGTTGGAGAATCGTTATAAGTACACATTGAACAACATGGTCGATGAAGGTTGGTTAGAGCGAGAAGAAGCTGATCGTTTGATGGAAAAACTCCCCACCATCCGGCCACGCCTTTCAACTGGCCAACTCGCTGGAAATAAAGGTCATCTTGTCGAAGCGGTAAGAAAAGAATTAAACAACCTTGGATTTCCAGATGAAGAGTTGATGATCGGTGGCTTGGTTGTTCGCACCACTCTTGAGAAGGATGCCCAAGTTGCAGCTGAGGCTGCTGTATTTAGCCAGGCCCCAAAGGATGCTCCTGCAGATCTTCATATCGGGTTGATATCTATCAGGCCAGGCACTGGTGAAATAGTCGCGATGTATGGCGGTCGTGATTATCTAGAGCGGCAATTAAATGATGCTACCCAAGCGATTACCCAGGCTGGCTCTACCTTCAAACCATTTGCGTTGATTGCAGCCCTCGAACAAGGCATCTCACTTCAGACGGTTTGGAATGGAAAGAGCCCACTTATCTTCGATGATTTCATCGGACGACCTTATGAAGTCTCAAATTATGGAAATAAATCATTCGGTGAAGTCTCACTTCTGGACGCTAGCGCTGATTCAGTTAATACGGTTTATGTACCTCTCGGAATTAAAGCTGGCGTGGAACGCGTCATCGATGCAGCTCGTCGCGCTGGAATCCCAGAGAGCGTCGTTATGTTCCCATCTCCATCTGTAGTGCTTGGTGTTTCAAGTCCACGAGTGCTCGATGTTGCGAACTCGTTTGCAACCTTTGCCGCGAATGGCGTGCGAGCTAAACCGCTATTGATAAAAGAGGTATTAGGGCCAAATAAAGGAGTTCTCTATCAATCTCGGATAGAGACCGAACAGGTTTTCGACGAAGCGGTTATGGCTGACCTTAACTACGCAATGGCTGAAGTTGTGCGCTCCGGAACTGCGGCATCAGCGCTCCGTAACTTCGGTCGCCCAGCTGCTGGAAAGACTGGAACATCTCAACAGAACGCTTCGGCTTGGTTCACTGGATACACACCACAACTTGCGACATCAATCGCATTCTTTAGAGATGATGCGACTCAATCGCTAAATGGAATCGGTGGCCTTACCTCAGTAACGGGTGGAAGTTTCCCGGCGCGGATTTGGAACGCTTATATGAAAGCAGCGCTTAAGGGTCAGCCCAAATTAGATTTCCCAGCGCCAGCAAATATCGGTGGTACTGAGAGAGTTGCTATTCCTGATCCAATCCCAACAATCGCACCCGTTGATGCGGCTAGATGGTGCTCGACCGCTGATCTTGAGGGAACCATGAAAGACCTCAAGGAGTTCTGCACTAAAGCGTTGAAGAAATATGTCTTTGCAACGCCTGATCCATCGCCCGCTCCATGATTCAAACTCAAGCGTTTAAGTTCTCCATGCTTAAAGGCGCCCGATTAATAATCGTATTGGCCATTCTCGCTTCATTCCTATCTTTCGCTAAGTTTCAACATTGTCGAAGTGCTGGTTGGGGCTCACCCGACGTCTATATCCATATGTGTTATTCGGATCTCTCAGCACTCTACGGTGCGCGTGAGATAAATGTTGATCGGTGGCCCTATGAGTCACCAGATAACTCTGTTGAATATCCGGTTATCACCGGTCTCGTTATGTGGGCGACTGGCCAATTAATCAGCGATGAGAATGGTTATCGCGCCTACTTCGATGTAAATGTCGCGCTCTTAGCGCTGCTATTTATCGCCTCCGCTTGGTTGTTATGGCGGATAAAACCTGAGTTTGCACCTCTACTCTCGTTTTCTCCGGCTGTAATCGGATCGCTCTATATAAATTGGGATCTTTGGGCGGTTGCTGCAGCGCTCCTTGCTATCTATCTCTTTAAGGAAGAGCGCTTTGATCTATCCGCTATGTCGCTAGGTGTTGCTATCGCAACAAAATTCTTCCCAGTCGTCTTATTGCTTCCAGTCGTTCTCTATTTCAAGACTGATATTGCCAAGACGATTCGCTACATCGGGCTCACTGCAATTTCTTGGACAGCGATAAACCTTCCGATAGCTCTAACTAACTTCGATGGTTGGTCTCGCTTCTACAAGATGAATCTAGATCGAAGCAGTGATTTGGGATCGATTTGGTATGCACTTGAACTTCGAGAGATCACATTTGGAAATTCAACACTTCTCTCAATTCTGCTAGTCATATTAGCTTCTGTTGCGATTGCCAGTGTCGCTAATCAATCGAAGGTAACTCGATTTGAGACTTTCGCAATCATCTCCTTCCTAACTGTTGCTGCATTTGTGACTATAAGTAAGGTCTATTCACCACAATATGTAATCTGGTTGACACCGCTTGCACTGATCGCGTTACGGCGAAGAGAAGACCGGAGCGCTTTTTGGATCTGGCAGGGCGGTGAAGCGCTCTATCACTTGGCGATCTGGCAGTACCTAGCGAGCTACACCGGAGCGAAATTCGGATTACCGGAGGGTTTATACGCGCTGAGCATCTTCATCCGGGTCGCCACCCTCGCCTGGTTCGCCCGAGCCCTTATTCACAGCAGCCGGAGCACGGATTTCTCAATGTCAGAGAGCGGGGATAGTCTTAGCGCCCTTCATCAAAAGGCCCGTCCTATTTGATGAATCGCAGCAACCCTCCTGTCGCGGAAATGCCGTGACCGATTAGTCCAGAGGAGGTGGGGTAAAGCATGCGTCGCTATGAATTGATGGTGATCCTAGATCCCGATCTAGAAGAGCGAACAGTCGCACCAAGTCTTGAGACATATCTCAAGATCATCAAGGAATCAGGTGGTCGAGTAGACAAGCTCGATATCTGGGGCCGTCGCCGTATGGCATTTGAAATCGCTAAGAAGAGCGAAGGAATCTATGCCGT
>CAZFQY010000054.1:0-3985 GCA_964521265.1 uncultured Clavibacter sp. | reverse complement strand
ACGATGTCAGCGATCAGAGATCCCTCACACATCGCGCTAGTTGCTTGAAGATTGCTAAATGAAGGGGTGCGGAAATGAACGCGATATGGGCGAGTTCCACCATCAGAAACAAGGTAGGCGCCGAGCTCACCGCGCGGTGATTCGATCGGGACATAAACCTGGCCAGCCGGGACACGGAAACCTTCGGTCACAATCTTGAAATGGTGAATCAAAGCCTCCATTGAAGTGCCCATGATCTGGCGGATGTGTTCGAGTGAATTTCCTAATCCATCGCCACCGAGTGCAAGTTGTGCCGGCCAAGCGATCTTCTTATCTGCGACCATCACAGGCGCTCCATCAAGTTTCTCCAACTTGTCACATGCCTGTTCGATGATTCGAAGGGATTGCTCTAGTTCTTGCATTCTTATTAAGAAGCGACCGTAGACATCACATGTATCTGCAGTAATGACATCAAACTTGTAATCCTCATATCCGCAATATGGCTCGGTCTTACGCAGATCCCATGGCATCCCTGTTGCGCGAAGAACTGGTCCAGTAACGCCAAGGGTGATACATCCTGCTAGATCTAGATACCCGACATCCTTTGTGCGCTTCATCCAGATTGTGTTTCCGACAAGGAGCTTCTCATTATCTTTGAAGTTCTTCCGGAGATCCTTGACGAGTTCACGGATCTTTGGAACCGCATCACTCGGTAGGTCTTGCGCTACTCCACCTGGGCGGACATAGGCCATATTCATACGGAGACCCGAAACCATCTCGAAGATATCAAGGACTTTCTCGCGCTCTCTGAAGGCGAAGAACATCGGTGCCATCGCACCAAGCTCTAGTGCGCCGGTTCCTAGCGCGACCATATGTGAAGAGATTCGATTCAATTCCATCATCAATACGCGGATCACACTTGCACGTTCTGGGACTTGATCGGTGATATTCAATAACTTCTCGACCGCTAAGCAATAAGCGGTCTCATTAAAGAGCGGTGATAGATAGTCCATACGGGTCACGAATGTGACGCCCTGTGTCCAGGTACGGAACTCGGTGTTCTTCTCGATCCCAGTGTGCAGATAGCCGATTCCACAGCGAAGCTCAGTAATCGTCTCGCCCTCTAATTCCAACATAAGTCGAAGTACGCCATGGGTGGATGGGTGTTGTGGTCCCATATTTACGATGACGCGCTCTTCCTTCGCGCTACCAATCTCGCGCGCTACCTCATCCCAATCACCACCGGTGACTGAGTAGATACGACCTTCGGTTGTCTCACGTGAAGATGCAAATGTGCTCATCGATAGGACCTCCTCTCATCAGGAGCAGGAACAGTTGCGCCGATGTACTCGACTGGAATTCCACCGAGTGGATAATCCTTACGTTGTGGATGGCCGGGCCAATCATCTGGCATCAAGATTCTTGTTAGAGCTGGGTGGCCATCGAAGATGATTCCGAACATGTCGTAGGTCTCGCGCTCATGCCAATTATTTCCCGCCCAAACTTCAACTAGCGATGGAATATGTGGATCAGAATCTGAAACTGAAACTTCAATACGGATTCGACGGTTATTTGTCATTGATAGTAATTGGTAGACCGCGTGTAGCTCACGATTCTTCTCTTCTGGGTAGTGAACACCATGAACGCCAAGACAGACTTCAAATAGCAATTTATCGCGCAGGGTCGTTGCAACTTCTACCAACTTCTCGCGCTTCACATGAAGCGTTAATTCACCGCGATCAACAATGACTTTCTCAATCGCATCATTGAACTCTGGATATGCACGCTCTAGTTCATCAGCAACATCATCAAAATATGAACCGTAGGGGCGTGAAGAAGAACCCGGATTTACTTGCTGGCGTACTAATCCACCGTAGCCTGAGGTATCTCCAGTTCCGCTTACGCCGAACATACCCTTATCTAGTTCTTCGCTCATCACTCAGCCTTTCCAAAGACTGGGATCTGATGGGTTGGAAGTGAAGCTAGAGCAGCCTTTTCAACCTCTGCGATGACTTTCTTACGATTGACTCCGAGCTTCTCATCTTTGATCTGTTCGTGAAGTTTGATGATCGCATCCATCAACATCTCAGGACGCGGTGGGCAACCTGGAAGGTAAATATCTACCGGGATGATGTGATCAACACCTTGGACGATCGCATAGTTGTTAAACATTCCACCTGAAGAAGCACATGCGCCCATCGATAGAACCCACTTTGGTTCGACCATTTGATCGTAGATCTGACGAACAACCGGCGCCATCTTCTGTGAGACGCGACCAGCGACAATCATCAAATCTGCCTGACGAGGCGAGGCGCGGAAGACTTCCATTCCGAAGCGCGAGATGTCGTACTTCTGGGCTGAACCGATTGCCATCATCTCGATTGCGCAACATGCAAGACCAAATGTTGCTGGCCATAATGAATTGCGACGCATGTATGCCGCTAACTTCTCTACTGTTGTAAGTAGAAAGCCTGAGGGGAGTTTCTCTTCTAGACCCATTAATCCCACTCCAATCCGCCACGTCGCCATACATATACATATGCGACGAATACTGTGAGAATGAAGATCATCATCTCAACTAAACCAAACAAACCTAACTCGTCATAAGCAACAGCCCATGGATATAAGAAGACGATTTCAATATCGAAGATGATGAAGAGCATCGCAGTTAAGAAGTACTTGATTGGGAACCTGCCGCCACCTTGAGCCTGTGGGCTTGGTTCGATACCGCACTCATATGCATCTAACTTCGCACGGTTGTATCTCTTTGGTCCTGCTAAAGCTCCTGCGACCACCGAAAATGCTGCGAATCCGAAGCCGATAGCTCCAATTACGATAATCGGGATATAGGGATTCACAACGTGTAATCCTAAGTGAGCCCTATAAAAGGGGCGAAATCAAGAGCGCTTAGTGCCTGTGTGAACTGCCACAACGCCCCCGGTCAGGTTGGTCCATGTGGGGTCTTTCCAGCCATTAGCACTCATTTTCCGAGCCAATTCGCCCTGATCGGGCCATGCGCGGATCGATTCAGCTAAATACTCATAAGCAACTGGATTTGATGAGGTCTTGCGAGCGATCTTTGGAAGCGACTTCATCAAATAGTTCATATAGATCTTTCGAAAGATCGAAAGAGTTGGAGTTGAAAACTCGACAATCACCATCCGACCACCCTCTTTAGTAACTCTTAGCGCTTCGCGAAGCGCCGCCTCATAATCTTTGGTGTTACGTAGACCAAATGAAATCGTAGTTACATCGAATTCGTTATCACCGAAAGGCAACTTGAGTGCATCACCCTTTACAAACTTGAGATATGGACGCGCCTTTCTTCCCTGCTCCAACATCCCCTCGGAAAAATCGAGTGAGATCACATCAGCGCCAGCTTTGTGTAGTGGTTCACTCGATGAACCTGGACCTGCTGCAATATCGAGGATCTTCATTCCGGCAGCTGGCTTGATTATCTTCACGACTTTCTTACGCCAAGCTTTCGTGCGACCCAAACTCAGCAGATCGTTTACGAGGTCATAGCGACGAGCAACGGCATCAAACATTGATGCGACCGCTTCTGGATCCTTACCCAAATCTGCTCGACTCACCGGCTCATCATCCCGAGCGGTACGCTACCTTCACAAGTCGAGGCGAGGTCTATGCACATCTCAATCACAACAGAGCTCCTGGGCGAACACCCAGCACTCCTCGATATTGCCGTTCCTGAATTAACCGAGAACCAAGATCTCACTTCTTGGGTTCGTGGTGGCGATGGAATGGTAGGAATTGGGATCTACAAACGCCACGTAGTCTCTGGATCAAATCGCTTCGCGGAAGCGCGAAAGTGGTGGCGCAATGAGATCAATTCTCTAGAGATCCATAACAATGTTCACGGAACTGGAACCGGCCCAATCCTCTTCACCTCTTTCTCTTTCGACCCAGCTGAGGAATCAATCCTCGTAATCCCTCAAGTAGTCATCGGCCAACGCAATGGAAAGTCCTGGATTACTTGGATCGGCGC
>CAZFQY010000053.1:0-4123 GCA_964521265.1 uncultured Clavibacter sp. | reverse complement strand
GAATTGAGTTCTAAGGCTCTAGATGATGCAATCAATTCGCCAATCGCTTGGGGCATTGTCGCCGGCCTAGTGATTGGCAAACCGTTTGGCGTCTTTGTTACTGCAAAGGCTGCAGCTAAGGCGAAGATTGCCGAGTTACCTGAGGGAGGGCGAGGAGTGAAACTCTTTGCTACTGGAAGCACGGCGGGAATTGGCTTTACCGTAGCGATATTCATTGCGAAATTGGCTTTTGATGAGGGGCCAAATCAAGACTTGGCAGTCACCGCAGTTATTGCTGGCTCGCTAATTAGCGGCTTAATTGCCGTGACGCTCTTTAGATTAGCTAAACGTTAATTAGCGATCTTTGACCCAGCCCCAAACAGATTCTGCGCCTGAGTGACCAGTCAAGAAGATATAGATAAGCGCAAGAATCGCGGCGGCAATCAAAAGAATTGAAACTAGTCGTCGAACTACAGGGGAGCCGATTGTTGCTCCTTCGCGATCCATTCTCCAGCGAATGAAGAGAAGAACAAGCAATGGGATGAATGTAAATGGTGCGATTTCACCGAATTCGGCATGCCGCTCTACCTCTTTACCCAAGCGATCCTCAAAGGATTCGCCGCTCTGCTTGGCGATGAAGAGTGAGATTTGGGCAATCACCGCAAAGATGATTACGAGTTTTCCGTAACGGCGAGAGAAGCTTGGGAGATAAGACATCACCAGGGCCGCAATCGCCACAAGTGGAACTAGCACTACCGCGCTATGAACAACGAGCGGGTGAACTGGTAGTCCAAAGATGAGATCAAATGGTCCGCCGAGTTCGTCGTAGAGCTTCATGGTCGGATTCTATTAGAAGCCGGCAGCGTGGCCCTCGCTGCGTGGGTCTGAGCCGAGAACGAATGTGCCACTTTCAGTCGACTCCAAGAGTTGAACGGAAGAGCCATGACCAAATGGAGGGAGTTCTTGGACCTGATGGCCACGCTTCTTGAGTTCCTCAAGAACTTCTTGTGAAACTCGGTTCTCTATCTGGAGTACGCCATCGAAATTCTCTTCGGCATCGGATGTCGAAGGGCCATTTAGATGCTGCCACCTTGGAGCTTCGGCATTTTCTTGCGGTGATAGTGAGAGATCGATTGCATTTGTGATCAATTGGAAGTTTGTTTGAACTTGGATATTTGCTCCAGGAGTTCCACCAACATGAGCTAGGGAACCATCAGCGTGAGTAGCGATCCACGCATTCAAAGTGTGCGCCGGCCGCTTTCCGGGAGCTATGAAATTAGGCGAATTTGGATCGAGTGAAAAACCGGTCAGGCGATTATTAAGGATGATGCCTGTTCCGGGGATCGCCCATGAGGCTCCGAAGCCATGAAATACGCTCTGAATCCAAGAGACCGCGTTCCCATCACGATCGGCTGTTAAGAAGTAAGTGGTGTCGCTTCCCTCTTGGTTATAACTGACTGGGGCGGTGTTCGCCTTAGTCATATCAATTTTTGCTCTTCGTGAAGTTATTGAAGGCTCTGCAAAGAGTGAATCAAGATTCATATCGATGAATTCAGGATCACCCAACAATTGGTAGCGATCTTGGAATGCAATTTTTTTCGCTTCGACCATCATGTGAATTCGCTCCGCCTCAGTCAGTTCTGCGACTGCGAAACCTTCGGCTAGAAGAAGCTCCTCCATCAAGATCATTCCTTGACTTGGAGGTGGCTGGCCGTGGATGGTGAGATCCCGGTACTTGATCTTCAGCGGCGGGATGGTTCGAGTCCGATGTCTTGCTAGATCGCCAGAATCAAACCAACCATTAGTGCTATCAATCAGCGCTCTTGCAATATCGCCTTCATAGAAGAAGGCACGACCCTCTTCGGCAATTGCTTCCAGAGAGCGAGCGAGATCTGGCTGGATTAGTAGATCCCCGGGGCGGAGATTTCTAGGAATACCGAGAGATGAGAAGAGATTTGTCTCAGGGAATTGTTTAAGGTGATGCGCGATTCGCTTAACGAAACCAGAAGTTACCGGGAAACCAGATCTCGCATACTCGATAGCTGGTTGCAGAATTTCTGGCATCGAGAGATTTCCACCTCTGCCATGAATCTCAAACCAAGTTGATACTAGGCCTGGAACTGTCGCTGCCTTGTAACCATGATGATCAATCTTGGATTTGAATTGATCTGCAGTTGCTCCGACCGGAGCCTCACCACTTCCATTAAAAGCGCTCTGAGTTCTCTTTGCTGAGTCGTGCGATATGACGAAGGCATCGCCACCGAGATGGGATGCGCCCGGTTCAATCACCGATAAAACAGCGCTCACCGTTATTGCAGCATCAATTGCGGTACCGCCGCGACGGAGGGTCTCAACTCCGGCCGCTACGGCGAGCGGTTGGCTAGCGGCAACGGCTCCATTACGGCAGTAGACATTAGATCGATGGGTCCTCATGATGGAAAAGAGTATTCGCCTTAAGCATCGACCGGTAGATTCAAGCCATGAGTAGAGAAATCATCGACCAATTTCGTGCAGATATCGAAGAAGTGGCTCGCTTTGCCACAACCTTCGCCTTGAGTATGGACAAAAAGCCATCAGATGGTGGTTGGACGGCTTCCCAGTGTCTAGCGCATCTAGCAGATGCTGAAATTTCACTCTCCCTCAGAATGAGGATGATGCTAACGAGTGATGACTACAACTTCGTCTCCTGGGACGAGGATGCATTTGCGGTAATCAAAGAAGATAGAGAACCGAAGATCTCCGTTGACACTTTCAACTCGCTACGAAAGGGTAATCTAGAAATTCTAGATTCACTTGATGACTCTAAATTGGCTCGCACGGGCATCCGGCAAAATGGCGAGAAGATCACCATCATCGATTATGTAGCGATGATGTCGCGTCATGTTCGTGCGCACTTAGAGCAAGCAGTCAAAGCCGCCCAGGGTTAATCGATGGAATTAGCTGCAGCCCTAACGCCAGAGGATGGTCTAGTTCTCGGTGAGATCGGCTCGGTCTTGATTCTTCTCGGTGTTGCCTCGTTTCTCGCTTCAAAGTTCAAGTTCTCTTCGGTGCCGATATTTCTAGGGGCTGGACTCTTCTTCGGCAACGGGGGCATCATCGAATTGAATCTAAGTGATGATTTCTTAAATCTCGGTGCACAGATCGGTGCGATCTTGCTTCTTCTATTGCTCGGACTCGAATACTCGGCGGGTGAGTTAGTGGAGACCGTCAAAGAGCGAAGATCGCTGGGAATCTTCGACGCGTTGGTCAATGGAATTCCGGGTGCGATTTTTGGACTCTTGATGGGTTGGGGTTTAGTGGGCGCGCTAGTTCTCGGTGGAATAACTTATGTATCTTCCTCTGGAATCGCTGCGCAATTCATTAAGGATGGACGGCTCAACGGTTTGACCTCTACGAAGCGGGCGATCAGCGTCCTGGTGATCGAAGACCTATTTTTGGCTGTTTATTTGCCGATCTTGAGTGCACTAATCGCATCAGTTGCCCTGGTAACTGGGTTGATATCAATTTCAGTTGCGCTGATCATCGCAGGGGGAGCGCTGATGCTCGCGGCTCGCGGCATTCATATCCCACATGCGCCAGTGATCATGGGCGATTCCGCGACGCTTCTTCTGACTGTATTCGGTGCTGCACTTCTTGCTTCGGGACTTGCGACTTATATCGGATTCTCCGGAGCTGTAGCTGCATTCTTAGTTGGATTGATTCTTACTGGAGATGTAGCGATTGTCGCTCGAGTTCGACTTGCTCCGCTTCGAGATCTATTCGCTGCAATATTCTTTCTATTCTTCGGTCTGCAAACTGATCCCTCCGATATACCTGCTGTTCTCATTCCCGCGATATTGCTTACGTTGATCGGCGTGCTAACTAAATGGTTTACGGCATGGTGGGCGATGAAGGATGTCGCTGAAGAACATGGGGTGCGGAGGGTCGCAGCGCTGCTGATTCCTCGCGGGGAATTCTCCATAGTGATTGCCGGCCTTGCCGCAAGCACCACCTTTGCCACTGAGCTTGAATCATTAACGATCACTTATGTAATTTTGACGACAGTTGTTGCTTCGGTATTGATTAGATTCTGCTCGCTCCGCCCGGAGCAATATCTGAAGGGTTAATTGCTGTTCTTGTAGCGACCTAAGAACTCTTCTTTGAA
>CAZFQY010000052.1:0-4195 GCA_964521265.1 uncultured Clavibacter sp. | reverse complement strand
GTTGCACCAGTAGCTCCGGTTGCTCCTGCGGGGCCAGTTGCGCCTGTAGCACCCGTATCTCCTTTGTCGCCTTTGGGACCTTGAGCACCATTCGCTCCAGCTGTACCGGTTGCACCCGTTAATCCAATTGAGCCGGTCGCACCAACTGCGCCCGTTGCTCCGGTTGCTCCTGTATCACCTTTATCGCCTTTCAATCCTTGTGCACCCGTTAATCCAGTAGCGCCAGTCAATCCAACATCGCCTTTGTCACCCTTTAAACCTTGCGCGCCGGTTAAACCAGTTGCACCTGTAAGTCCTTGAACTCCAACTGCACCGCGTTCTCCTGGATCTCCTTTATCTCCCTTTTCACCTTTCTCACCTTTCTCACCTTGAAGACCCTGTGGGCCGACATCACCTTTTGCTCCACGAGATCCATCAGTACCGCTTGTCGCTACACCTCTCTCGCCATCACGACCATCACTTCCTGCCGGACCTCGCAAGCTGACTGCCGCAGGCCAACGATTCTTGATCTTTGGTCCATAGATATTGAAATTAAGCACATCGATATAGAAGTCGCCATTAATTCCAATCTTGGAAGTGGGTGCACCTTTCCCATTGAGGATTGAATTAGGAACACTCTGATTTGTCCTACCTGCTGCCGAAACGGGCGAAATTGTTGACGCCGCAATTAGCAGTGCGAGAGCAATCGAAACCTTGGCGAGACGCTTTGTATGCATGACACCCCTCCTTGAGGGGTTAAGTACCCCTCGAATAGGGATGTGGAGCTAAATCATGTTGTCCGATTTGTAGGTAAAACAGACGAGTTTTTCTCTATCTATTCTAAGTTTAAGCGCGTATAACCTTGGCAGAGGTGTAAAAATTCTCAGGTGTCTCAGATGAATACCGTCGAAAGTATTCAGAACCTGGGAGTTCTATAACGGTATCGGACATGGATGTGCCCGATGAACTACATAACGACAGGAGTATCCAGTAAATGAAGAAAAAGTTAGTTGCAGCATCAGTGGTTGCTGGTGTTGCTCTCACTCTGGGATCTGTCTCTGGCGCAGTTGCTCACGATGGCAAAGGTGAAAGAGGCGCAGGAATTTCCAAAGTTCTTGATGGCCTAATTACCAAAGGAACACTCACCAAAGAGCAGGTCGATTCCATCAAGAAGGCTATGGAAGAGGCTAGAACTTCTTTCAAAGCTGAACTTGATGAACGACGCACAGCACATCTCAAAGTTATCACTGACACTCTAGGAATCACGGAAGCAGATCTCAAGGCACGCTTAAAGGCGGGCGAGACTCTTGCGGCGATTGCTGGAGCAAAGAAAGATGCTTTGATTACAGCGCTTGTAGCTTTTCATACAAAGCAGATTGACGATGCAGTTGCCTCAGGCAAACTGACTTCTGAGAGAGCTGCATCAATGAAAGCAAACCTTAAGGATCATGTAACAGCGATGGTTGAGCGAGTTAAAGGTCCAAGAGATGATCACCATAAAGGAAAGAAGTTCGGCCACAAAGGTGGCAAGGGCTTCGGCCACGGACCAAGGGCGTAGTTCCCTAGTCTCACCCCTTCGATAGAAGCCTCCTAAGACAGCGAGAACCGCCGGTGTAAAAACCGGTGGTTCTTTCATTTACCGCCTTCTTTTTGAGAAGGTTGGCTTATGAAGATTCACATTGGAAGCGATCACGCCGGTTTAGAGTTCAAGAACAAGATTGTGAAGCATCTTGAAGATAGAGGTCATACCGTCGTCGACCATGGCCCACACACTTTTGATCCTCTCGACGACTATCCCGTTTTCTGCATTCCGGCCGCAGAAGCTGTAGCCAATGAACCAGGCTCCTTCGGAATCGTCTTAGGTGGCTCAGGTAATGGGGAGCAGATGGCAGCAAACAAAGTTAAGGGCGTCAGAGCTGCACTCGTTTGGAGCAAGGAGATTGCCAAGCTGGCCCGGGAACATAACAACGCGAATGTCATCTCCCTTGGTGGTCGAATGCACGATGAGGCTTTTTGCCTGGAATTAGTCGACACCTTCCTTGCAACTCCTTTTCCAGGAGATGAACGACATGTCCGTCGAATAGGTTTGATGTCAAAGTATGAAAACGAGGGAAAACTCTAAATTCTTCGGTAACAGAAATCTGTCACTACGTGATCTTTTGAAATGCCTTTTCCTTCAAATTTGGTTATCGGTCGCCACTCAGGTCTAGAAACAACTCCCCCAACAAAATCTGGAACCTGAGTGAAATTCTTCTCGATCTCTTTTGCGTAAGGTAACCAATCTGTTGCAATGCAGACTTCACCACCGCGTTTTATCTTCTGTGCAAGAAGAGTGATGAAAGGTGGCTGCAGGAGTCGCCTCTTAGATTGACTCCGCTTTGGCCATGGATCCGGGAAGAAAATATGGAACTTATCTATGGAGTGATCTTCGATATGTTCGTTCAAAACATCCCATATATCTTCATTGATGATCTTGAGATTCCGTAAACCTAGATTCTCCGCGCGAATTATCAAAGCGCCGATCCCTGGCTTATGTACTTCTACAGCCACGTAACCGTTCTCTGGATTGGCCGCTGCTATTTGGGCGGTCGCCTCACCCATTCCGCTACCGATCTCAAAGACCACTTCCTTCGGTTTCATGGAATAGAAAAGTGAGTGTGGGTCTATGGTTCCTTCTAGAGGAATTTCGAATCTATTCCAATGATTCAAGAGCGCATCAGACTGGGCCTTCGTCATCCGCTCACCCCTGAGACGGAAACTTCGTAATCTGAAACTCTTGGGAGTGACCTGCTCCATAGTGGCAAAGAGTGCCATCTCTGCTTGGATAGGCGCATGCCAGGAAATAATCTCTCGCGCGCTGAAGCCGCGGACCGCTCAGCACATCTGAAAATCCATCACTATGACGTCACACTCGACGTCACAACTGGTGAGGAGACCTTTTATTCCAAGTCAAAGGTGAGCTTCGCCTGCTCAAAACCGGGCTACTCGACCTTTATTGATGCCGTAGGCAAGAGATTGATTTCTGCGACCCTAAATGGAAAGCCAATCAGCGCTTCAGAGTTCACCGGGCAATCACTCTTCTTGAAGGATCTTCAGGCTGAGAATGAACTGGTAGTTGAGGTAGAGGCGATCTATTCGAAGACTGGCGAGGGGCTACAACGTTCAGTCGATCCAGTCGACAACGAGGTTTATCTGTACTCGCAAGGTGAAACTGCATTTATCCGTAACATGTATCCCTGCTTCGATCAGCCGGATTTGAAGGCGACTTTCGATTTCACCGTTATCGCTCCCGCTCATTGGGAGGTCATCTCAAATAATCCAGTTAAGAATAAGAGCGATATCGATGCGAAGAAGAAGTGGGAGTTCACAACTACCCCTGTAATGTCCACTTACATCACAGCTGTTGTTGCGGGTCCATATGCACATGTTCATGATGAATACAACGGCAAAAAGAAGATTCCGATGGGTATCTACTGCCGTAAATCGCTTTTCCAACATCTAGATGCAGAAGAGATCTTCCTTGTAACCAAGCAGGGCTTTGAGTATTTCGAGAGAGTATTTGGGCTCGCATACGCATTTGATAAGTACGACCAGATTGCAGTAGTCGACTTCAACTGGGGTGCGATGGAGAACGCTGGATGCGTCACATTCCGAGAAGAGCTTCTTGTTTTCCGATCAAAGGTTACTGAGCGCATGTACAACGCTCGCGCCAACACAATTCTCCACGAAATGGCTCACATGTGGTTCGGAGATCTCGTCACTATGAAGTGGTGGGATGACTTGTGGCTAAATGAATCTTTTGCCGAGTGGTCCTCCTATCTTGCCCTTGTAGAAGCGACGCGCTTCAAGAACTCATGGGCAGGCTTCAATGCAGAGCGAAAGAACTGGGCCTATCGCCAAGATCAACTTAGCTCGACCCATCCGATCGCAGCCGATATGGTCGACATCGAGACCGTGAAAGCAAACTTTGACGGTATTACCTATGCGAAGGGCGCCTCAGTCCTTCACCAACTCGTCGCTCATGTGGGTAGAGATAACTTCATCTCCGGGCTACAGGTCTACTTCGCAAAACATGCTTACAAGAACACAACGCTAAAAGATCTCCTAGATGAACTAGAGGCAACTAGTGGTCGTTCTCTTGATAGTTGGGTAGCGACCTGGCTTCAGACTGCTGGCGTTAATACGCTCCGTCCTGAGATAAAAGTTTCTGGCGATA
>CAZFQY010000051.1:3297-4409 GCA_964521265.1 uncultured Clavibacter sp. | reverse complement strand
GTCTTCTGCATCGATAGATACATGACGACCATTGGGACAGAAGCAACCATCACAGCAGTGAAGATCATGCTGAAGTTGATTGCGTATTCGCCGCGGAAATCGAGAAGTGCAAGCGGAAGAGTCTTCAGATCCGCTTGTGTTATCAAGAGGAGCGGATAGAGCAGGTCATTCCAGGTAATCACAAATAGGAAGATCGCGACCGCAGCCATCGATGGTTTCGATAGTGGGAGTGCGATTGAGCGGTAGAGACGGAATGGCCGTGCACCATCTATAGACGCAGATTCGTAGAGTTCATTTGGAATCTGACGAAAGAAGGCGGTCAAGATGAAGATTGAAATCGGCAATGTCGATGCAACGTTGATTATCACTAGACCATGAAGAGTATTAGTCAAGCCAAATCGAACAAATAGTTCATAGATACCGATAATGCTCGTGGCTGCTGGAATCGCAAGTCCGAATGAGAAGAGGACGAAGAGAACTTTTCCAGTGACATTTACTACCCGGGCGATACCAAATGAAGCCAAGCTTGAGATAAAAAGTGTTATTAGGACTGAGAAGATCGTGACGATGGAGCTATTTCGAAAGTTCCTGACTATCTCCCCACCTTCAAGGAGAGTCCGATAATTGTTTAGGGTCCAACTCTCTGGAAGCGCCAACGGCTTGGTCATCAGTTCTAGATCTGTTTTGAAGGAGCCGAAGACAACTACGAGAACAGGGATGATGATTAGGACTGCTAGGAATGTAAGGGCGAAAATCCGGCTTATCTTGTAGAACATGGCTTAATACCTCGTCCTTAGGATCCGGCGTTGCAGCCCCGTCAGAGCCAAGATAAAGACGATTAGGAATATCGATTGGGTAGCTGCATAACCAAATCGGAATTCGTTAAAGGCTGTTAGATAGATGAGGGTCACGAGGATGTTTGAAGAGTTGTTTGGTCCACCCTGGGTCATAGCAAAGACAAGATCGAATGCTCGGAAAGATTGGATAGTTGTGTAAGCCATGACAACCGCGGTAGTTGGTAGAGCCATCGGCCAAGTCACCGACTTGAATTGCTGCCATCTAGAAGCTCCATCAACCTCAGCTGCTTCATAAAGTTCAGCAGGAATCTGTTG
>CAZFQY010000051.1:0-3197 GCA_964521265.1 uncultured Clavibacter sp. | reverse complement strand
AGAATGACGGCAGGAAGCGTCATCAGAATCAGTACTCGGTCGTTAGCCCTCGCCAATTTGTTCTTTGGCCGAGGACTGGCGCCCTTTCGGGCGCCAGTTTCGGTTCTACTCATTGGGTAATTAGCCCAATCTCTGCTTGATAGCAGCAGCGCCATCGGTAAGAGCCTTATCTACGCTCTCACCACCGACGATTGCAATCAACGCATCTTCAACGATGTCGCGAACTCCCTGGTTCAAGAAGATGAAGCGAGGAGCTAGAACAAGTCTCTCGGACATGATTGATGAGGTGTTACGTAGGTTTGCATCGGTATATGACACATCAAGAACGGTCACATGCTGCTTGGAACTGTTCGCATAGTAAGTAGCGACTGGTCCAGTCAACAAGTAAGAGATAAAGGCGCGAGCGATTCTCTGCTCGGTCCTTCCAGCGTTCTTGTTAACACCAAGGATGAAGGTGTTATTTGTGATACCGGTGTAACGAGCGTTGACATCATCGGTCCAATTCATACCGGTGATTCCCATATTTCCATCCATCGCCTTATTTAGATTGACGATTCCGCCCATTGAGAATGAACCGGTTGGAAGGATTGGAGACTTACCCGTTGCGAAGAGAGTGTTACCTGCAGCTTCAGTTACACCCTTTGGATTATCTGGGAAGCAACCTGCATCGCGGAGCTCTGCATACTTGCTTGCCATATCCTTGAACCAAGCTGTTGTAATTGGGTCTTTACCAGTATCAATAGCTTGGATACGTGAGGTTAGAAGTGCATCTGTTGATGCAGTATTCATAAGAGCAGAGTTGATGATCTGACCTGCTTGTGGACGGAATCCGCCCATCCAAGCCATTGGTACATAACCCTCAGACTTAGCTTCCTTGCAATACGCAATCCACTCTGAGAACTTACGAGGAAGCTTCCAGCCTTCCTTCTTGAAGATCTCTATGTTGTAGATCGGGTTATTGAAGAGCGACTGATAAGGAATACCTAGTTGCTTGCCCTGGTATTGACCCGCTCCCATCATCGATCTGATGACGTTTCTCTTTGTGAATTGCTCATTAGAGAGGTCTGTGTAGAAATCAGTGGTGGCTGCAGTGTTGAACTGAGCGCCACGGAATGTCGTGAAGAGTGCGGCTTTGCTATTTGTACGAGCCTTCTGGATAGCTGTCGCCTGGTAGTCATTCGAGTTAGAGATGACCTGGGAGATCTTTACACCTGGGTTTGCTGCTTCGAAGTCAGCGATGATTTTGTCGAACCATGCCTTATCTTCTGCGCGCCAGTGCCAGAACTCGATGGAGCCACGAGGTGCACGAAGTGCAGCAACTGGCTTCAAATTAGATGCGCTGAGCTTTACCTTTGTCCAAACTAGACGTCCAGCAGAGTTCTTTGCGCAAACAAGTGAAGTAGAGAAAGTTCCTGTCGACTCTCCTTCATTGGTGCACTTACCTCCGAGAGTTTCACCTGCTGCGAAACCACCGGAGATAGGTAGAACTGTTACTGATGCAGCGAATGCACCAGCAATCAGCAAACGGAACGCTTTCGCGCTCTTGCTTACTTTCATTCTTTCTCCTTATTCGAGGGGTGGTGAATCATTCGATTACCACTCGGTTAGCGGAATGGCGAGCCGTTCCGCCATCCTTCTTACTTCGGGACGGATATCGCGCCAAGAGACAACGGTGTGATGAGGAAATCCGTTTTGGATTAACCCATTCACTAGTTGTCGCGCTGGAGCATTTGTCCGCACCGTCGCGGTATTGCCTTGGAACCGATTAGGGGCCGATAGTGATTCACCACTAGTCATTACCAATCGGAGTTTGCTCTTGTTTGCTGGATCGATATCGGAATCCAGCCGAACAAGGACAACTGGACCGGTCTTCAAGGGGAAGTTACCGGCCACACCTAGTTTTCTATTGCAGTGGATGTACTGCGTTGCGTTCTTTGGATCAACAGCAAGTTCTGTGGAAGCAGAACCACAATGCCAGATCCGGATGATTCCTTCCTTCTCATCTAAATCGACAGTGTCGACCAGATAATTCGTGCCTGAACCAAGCGCCTCCAAGAGCAGCATCGTTACCGCTCCATAAACATCACGCTCGCAGGCTGCCGGAGTACCGCTCGTAGCGGTTCTTCCCATCGCCCCGCATGGGCAGGCGCCTAAATCAACAGCAAAATCCGGCCAACAACGCATCGCTATTGCAGAGAGGTGATTAGCGCCAATCCACTCTTGTAGCGCCACTCGTGTGCTGGCATTAACGCGGGCTTCCTTTTCAGGAACATCCTTCAAAGATGGCTGAGCTTCACAGGCGCTCTTATATTCAGCGCTCTCCTCATCCAGCGAGACAGCCGCAATATCAGCGAATATCTCGGGGATTGATTTATTCATAACTTCAAGACCAAAGTACTCTTTCAAAATTTCAGCATCGTAATGACATGGAGTGAAGCCAGTCGGTGCATCACCAATCGCTCCTATCCTCTTGCCCTTTAGGCTAGCGAGCGCTGCATCTACTTTCGCACCATCACCTTTTGCGCCATCAATACGAGCTGGTTCTCCAATGCTAGGAAGTTTTCCTTCAAGAGCGCCTTGTAGTGATTCCTTGATATGAACCTCATCTGGGTTTCCATGTATATGCACCGAACTCTTTCCAGCTGTTCTTAGCGCATGTGAGGCAAGGTTTGAACCACACATTGAATTCAAAAGGAGACGATCTCCTACATTTCCAAACTCCCGAACCGACCAGAGTAGGACATTGCCTTTTACTTGAGAGAGCAGTGATACCGCAGGTGATGCATCAGAGAAGGATGCATTTAAGAGAATGTAAAGATCTTCATCGCTCTTCAAATTAGCCTTTGCTGATTCCGTATCTTCCGGCGTCATAACAAGAGTCTTAGGTCCATTCACTACAACGCCTAGGCTCTCGATTAGCTCGCGCGCCTGATCAAAGAACTTCTGGGCGGCATCGACTTGGAATGTGGGACGCGCTAACGCAATCAGCGTGCAACTCTTCATCAGTTCCACCCCGCTGGGAGTACTTCGCTCATCAATACCGGGCGACCTTCATCGATACTCTTATGAGCGGCAAGGCCAGTAGCAACGCTACGAAGCCCCTCTTCCAAGGTAACTTCTGGTTTTCCACCCTCAAGGATCGCTTTGTGGAGCTTCTTATGCTCGAGATATGAGGCTCCGTAATGAAAGCCAAGGTA
>CAZFQY010000050.1:0-4583 GCA_964521265.1 uncultured Clavibacter sp. | reverse complement strand
GGGTGCTCTACCAGCTGAGCTACGCCCACCATGAATTGCTAGCGGGAGAAGTCTAGCCCAAGTTTTCGGACCGTATCTCTGGCAAATCTTGACTCATACGAAGAGTTACAAATCCACAGCGCTCCCATTCTGTCTTCCAATAAGTTTGATGAGTTTCGGTATCAAACGACAGTGCTTGAGAGAGATAGCAGCGCCAATGACCCGAGAAATGCAATTCTTTCTAAAGAGAGAGAATTTTCAAATCCCCAGTCAGGTAGTCACCAACAGACATCATCCCCTTTACAAACCTATGGAGAGTTGCAAACACTTCTTGAAGATCCAACCGTCGAAGAGATATGGATCAATTCACCACAACGTATCTTTGTTGCCAAATCCGGCAAGAGTGAGTTGACGAATTTGGTTCTGACTTCACAACAGATCCAATCAATCATGGACCGCATTTTGTTGTGGAGTGGAAGAAGAATAGATCTGGCACAACCATTTGTCGACGCACGATTACCTGATGGTTCGAGACTGCACATTGCAATCCCGGAGATAACAGCTGAGCACTGGGCAATAAACATTCGTAAACACCTTTTCAGAGGGAAGTCTCTTGCAGATCTTGTTGCAATGAGTGTTATGACGGAAGAAGTCGCAACCCTTCTCATAAGGGCTATCAAGGAGCGAAAGAATTTACTTGTAAGTGGATCAACTCAAGCTGGAAAGACAACTCTCTTGAACGCACTGGTAAGTTCTATACCAGTTACCGAGAGGGTTATAACGATAGAAGAAGTTTTCGAGCTCAAGCCAAAACTTCCAGATTGTGTTGCTATGCAGACACGTAGTAGCAACTTTGATGGTACAGGCGAGATAACAATAAGAAGATTGATCAAAGAAGCGCTACGGATGCGTCCTTCGCGTCTTGTGATTGGAGAGATTCGCGAGGCAGAATCACTGGACCTCTTGATTGCTTTAAATTCAGGAATTCCAGGAATGGCGACACTTCATGCAAATTCAGCAAGGGAAGCTATAAGAAAATTACAGACGCTTCCGATGTTAGCCGGCGAAAACATAACTCAAGAGTTTTTGACTCCGACTGTTGCCAGAGCCATTGATTTAGTGATTCATGTTGGAATGGATGTTGAAGGTAAGCGCAGGGTGCTACAAGTTATTGGGGTAAGCGATAGGACCGAAGGTGGCCACATAGATTGCGAAGATATCTTCACCTGGAACGGTGCTGAGTATGAAATGGGGATGGGTTACTTTGTTTGAAGGCTTGCCATCAGCTTTACTCATGACAAGTAGATTTCTCACTGATTTAAAAGTAATTGAAATCTTCAACCAAGTCTTCAATAGCCCGACCTGGATCGGACTTATCGCAGCGTTGTTGGCGCTACTAGGTTGGATAAGCATTGCCGATGAGACTGTATTCCGCTTCTATGAGATGCGACGCCTTAAATCCGCACAAATGAGATCCCTTAACGGCTTAGATGAATATTCAGATTTAGTTAAAAGCGAGGTTGCAAGATCGCCCTGGCAGATCTTGCAGATGTTCATAGCGTTTTCAGCTTCTTTGATGATCGCAATAATGATGACAAGTTCATGGGAGATCAGTATTGCGATTTCGTTACTACTAACGACGGTGCCATTCATTCTTGCTAGACGTAAGGCAGCGAGAGAGAAGATAGAGCGCGATAGGGCTTGGCCAGTAGTTATTGATGAGATTGTCGCCTCACTACAGGCCGGTCAGTCAATCACTGAGTCTCTTGCTCTACTCTCAGCTCACGGTCCTCAGCAGTTGCACGAGACTTTCTTTAGGATTGATGAAAGTTTGAAGTTCGGAATGGATCTAGAGATGATCCTAAAACGCGAAATGATTATCTTAGATAGCGCTACCGCGGATCAAACTCTGACTACACTTCTATTTGCCAAGGAATTTGGCGGCAGGGAAGTAATTGCCACGCTAAGGATGCTCTCCACATTTCTCAGGGAAGAATTCAAAACACGCGAAGAGATGGATACGCGCTTCGGTTGGGTTAGAAATTCTGCAGTCCTGGGGGCTATTGCGCCTTGGTTACTACTTGCACTTCTCTCAACGCAGAAGAGCACCGTCGAGGCATATCAGAGCTCCGCGGGGATGTTTATTCTGACAATCGGAGTTATCTGCACTGCAGTTGCATTTATCTGGATGGAGAGAGTTTCACGAATTCCTGAACCCGTAAGGCCTCTCAGGCCTGCCTTAGATTCACAACTTAGATCTATATTGCTTGTCAGATCTCCTAAAACAGCTCAAGCGAGTAAAGGAATTCTTCTAGAAGGGCTGAGGGAGCGCTAAAGCATGGATTATGAAATCTTACGGCTTCTGGTGGTAGCTCCATTCCTATACATCGGGATCTGGCTAGTTGCCGAGGAAAGTCTTCTCGGGTCAGACCGCCTTGGAAAGTTTCTCCTTAGAAGAAGAGAAGAATTGAAAGTTCGTAGTTTGAAGATCGATGAACTAATTTTCCGTTTGACCATCATCACCATGAGCCTTGTGCTCTTGGTTCTTGTAGCTCTTAACTACTTTAAGGGCCCCTTCATTACCTTGATTTCGATATTGCTATTTGCGGCTCTAATTCAGCAGAGGAAGCTAAAGGAAGAGCAACAATCTTGGCAAAAGCAAGTCGATGCTGAATTGCCAGGCTTGATTCAGATGTTGACTCTCATGATCTCTGCCGGAGTCTCGCCTTTGAGATCTATCGAATTGCTCTCAATGCGAACTAGTTCGTACTTGTCTTCCGAGATGCGTTTTGTGATTGAGAGAGTCAAATTAGGAGACTCCTCATCTCAAGCTCTGGATGCATTCGCCCGCAGAGTCAACACGCTTGAGTCTCGTAGATTCAGCAACGCTATATCTATGGCCTTAGAGAGGGGATCTCCCTTGATTCCGGTACTCACAGCTTTAGTGGGCGATACAAGAAGTGAAGAGAAGAATAGGTTACTTAGGCGAGTTGGAAAATCTGAGATTGCACTTATGGTTCCAGTCGTATTCTTGTTGTTACCGATTTCAGTTTTGTTTGCCCTTTTTCCATCTTTTTCGCGCCTCCAAATGTTCTAATCGATCCTAAAGAGTTATCCACAATTTGATCGCAACATCCCATCCCACCCCCTATTTCCATGATTATTTGCAAAGTGAATGGCGGACTCACCACCATTCAAGAATTGGGGGCAAAGAATGAGACTGAAAGTAACCGCATCAAAGTTAACTTCTAGAGTGGTCGGATTTCTCGCAAATTTGGCGATCTTTGTGGACGCTATGGTCGTTGAACTAGGGAGGCGAGCCTTCTCTATCCTCCCAGTCAAGGTGCAAGAGAACTTGAAAGGGTTAAACGAAACTTATAAATCTCACCGCAATAAATTGCTTGGACTCGAGAATTGGCACGAATCGAGTGGAAAGCAACTGCATTCAAATCAATCAAAACTCGGAAGCGAAGAAGAAAAGTGTGTGCACTCAGAGCTTTGCGAATTGAACGGAGAGAGAGTTCTGCAGAGAGGTGACGTCCCTGGCTGGGTTCTAGTTGTTCTAATGACCACCGGACTGGTCACCGCTCTTTGGACGATTGCTGCCCCGCGATTGAGTCAAATCCTCAAGAATTCACTCGATTCTATGAACAGTGTTCGTTGATGGACTCCCTGTCATTGCTGCGAAAAAAAGCTAAACGCATCAAATCTGAGGTGGCCTGTAGCTCAAAAAATAAAAATCGAGCCCCTGCAAATGCATTCAGCGCGTCCGCAACTGATATTCCTAGCGCTACAAGTGAAAGTACTTTAAAGATCGCCACAGTAGATAAGGCTTTGCAAAGAGGTTCCATAGAGTCTGGATTGGTATTGATTCCAACAACCCTGTTCTTTCTAATGGCACTACAGGTTCTGCTCGCTGGATCTTGGCAGACCATAGAAAGAGCAAGGCTTCATGACCTAGTAATCGAGAGTTCTATTAAGGAATCTCTAGGTGGGTCATCGCCACTCTTTGAAGGTGACTCAACTTACTTAAGTGGAGGTTCACTCTCAATTCGCGCTGGGACTATGAATGGTCAAGAAGCCTTACTCAACGTCCGGGATGAGTTAACTTCGGCAGGAACGATTAGAACGATGGAAATGTCTACTCCGCTACCTATTCTCGGAAATTTCTTGCATACAGTCGATCAAGGCTTTTTTCAGGTCAGGAACTACGCGGTCTCTTTTATTGATTGAGGCTATGAGGATCAATTGGGAAAATGAAATTCAATTGCGGCTATGAGACAAAACGTGGCGCCTTCTAAATTGAGGTTTTCAGAGGAGCAGCGGGGGTCGGCGACTAGTGAATTTGTACTGCTTGCACTTCCTCTATTTGTTCCGGCACTAATCTTTTTTGCATCCATCTCTCAAGTGTCAAGAGCCGAGATGGAAGGCTCCATGTTGGCGAGAGAGGCGCTAAAGGCATTCACCACTGGTCAAGATGATAGAGAAGGGCATTTACGCGTTAGATTATTGCTCAATCAATACAGCGAGCTAAGTACTCGAGGTGCAAATCCGGGTAGTTCGCGTGAGTCAGGCGTGGCCATTAATGACGATATAAATTCAAA
>CAZFQY010000049.1:0-4734 GCA_964521265.1 uncultured Clavibacter sp. | reverse complement strand
CGACGGTTGTGGTGGTCGTTCTTATTTGTTTGTAGGTGCTCAGTTACTTGCTCGATGCGCTTTGAAAGAAGCGCTACTTGAGCCTCAGGGCTTCCTGTGTCTGATGCAGAGGCGCCAAACTTGCTAATTAATTCCTTCTTCTCGGCAGCTGTTAATGCCATTGTCTAACTTCCTTTACATCTTTCACGAGGGCCCTCGGTCTTAATCACGAGCGCACGATTTCTCGCTTGCGGGGAGAAATCTACCAGCGCGCTCAGAATGTGAGAAATCGGCTAGAAATTACGCGTGATATCGAGTCAATTCTCGCGCTTTATCGCAATCGATCTTCATCTGAGCCAGAAGTGGGTCCAGTCCTGAGAATTTGATCGTATCTCTCAATCTCCAACCAAATTCCACCTTCGCTACCTTGTCGTATAGATCTAAATCTTTTTCATCGAGTGCATAAGCTTCGACTTGTCGACCACGCACTCCATCAAAGGTGGGATTCGTTCCAATTGAAATCGCTGCCGGCCAGCGATGTACGCCGACGGTCAACCAGCCAGCATAAACACCATCTGATGGGACTGTGGCGTTTGATGCGACTTGCACATTTGCAGTCGGGTACCCGATCTGGCGACCACGCTTTTCACCGTGTACTACAGGACCCACTAATTGATGTGGTCTCGATAAAAGCTCTCTTGCGATCTCAATATTCCCGCCAACTATCGCCTCACGAATACGCGTTGATGAAACGGAGTTTCCAAGTTCACTCTCAAGGTCAAGAGCAGTAACCGGAACTCCCGCCTTTTGCTTTAGATAGTTCGCATCTCCACTAGCTCTCACGCCGAAACGAAAGTTTGAACCAATAACTAACGCCTTTGCTTCAAGTTCTTTTAGTAGTACCTCATCTATGAACTCTTCTGGAGTTAGCTTTGAAAACTCTTCGGTAAATTCAATCACGGCGACGCTAGATACCCCATTCAGCATGAGTTGATGGACTCGTTCACTGAGGCTTAATAGCTCGGTTGGCGCCCTCTCTGGTGATACGACTGAGGCGGGATGTGGATGGAATGTAAGTGCGACAACAGGATTGTTTTGTTCTAATGCACGGTTGATGATTGCTTGATGACCTTTATGAACACCATCAAAAATTCCAATAATCACCGTAGCGCCAGTCATCGGTGCGCCATGCCATTCCAATTTAAAGACCTTTTTCATCCGCGTAATTCTTTCATGAATTGAAAACACTCACAGGTTGAGCTTGTCCCCCACGATTCTCCAGTATCGCAGCAACCTCGCCATCTGGGGCGATTCCAACTACCGGACCTTCTTCATTTGATTTACTGATCCTGCGCCCAAATCGAATTTCAGCTATTTCATCAAATCCCAAGTCTCGCCTTGGTAATACCTTGGCAATGGATTCGGCCAATGGCAAAAGTGGGGCTTTCTCTATTTCGGCAGCTTCTGTAAGAGTGAATGGCGCGACCTCAGTCCTACGAAGTTCAATTAAGTGCCCTCCGACTCCGAGTGTGGCTCCTAAGTCGCGTGCGATTGAACGTATGTAGGTTCCTGCCGAACAAGTTACATCAATATCAATATCAAGGTGCTCATGTCGATGAATGGCAAGAACTCTCAACTCGTGAATTGTTACTTCTTTTGCCTCGAGCGCGACTTCTTTTCCCGCTCGAACTAGATCATAAGCGCGCTCGCCAGCAATTTTCTTTGCTGACACTGAGCTCGGAATCTGCATAAACGTTCCACGAAAATCATTTAGTGCGCTCTCTATCGCTGAATCTTCAATTCCTTTCCAATCCTTTTGCGCTATAACTTCGCCCTCTTTATCATCAGTAGTTGTTGAAATTCCGAGCCTGATGATTGCTATGTACCGTTTTTTTCCAGTGACTATATATTGAAGAAATTTAGTCGCATTATTTATGCCAATTACCAAAACCCCGGTAGCCATAGGATCCAAAGTCCCGGCATGACCTACTTGCTTTGTACCTAGCCTTTTTCGGAGCTTGGCGACAACATCGTGACTAGTTATCCCGGCAGGCTTATCTATCACTAGAAAGCCGTGTTGCTTGCTCATTCTGCTTCGCGAGCTTTTGGAGTTCTATAGGGATCAGCGCCACCGATTGGCTTTGCCACATCGCGGAGGTGGGCTATCTCTTCATCATGTTTCTTAACCTGATCGAGGAGATCCTCGAAGTTCTTCGCAGTTTCCGAGAGTGCATCGACGAAGAATGTGAGCGTTGGTACGACTCTTGTACCTAACTCTCTACCGACCTCTGTACGGATTACACCCTTTGCGCTTTCGAGGGCTTTCGCCGTGTTTGCACGAGCTTCTTCGTCACCAAGCACTGTGTAGAAGATCGAGGCTTGTTGGAGATCCCCAGTGACACGGACATCAGTGATAGTGACGAAACCCAAACGCGGATCCTTGATGCGATTCTCAAGGGCCTGTGCGACAACTACCTTAATCCGATCCGCTACCTTAGCGACGCGATGTGATTTCCCCATTACGCACGCTTCTTCTCGCGCATCTCAAAGACCTCAACTACATCGCCAACTTGGATGTCTTTGTACGAGCCGAGTCCGATACCGCACTCAAATCCTTCACGGACTTCGGTTGCGTCATCCTTGAAGCGACGGAGAGATTCGACTGTGAGGTTATCTCCGATAACTACACCATCTCTTAGGACGCGCGCCTTCGCATTTCTCCGGATGATTCCTGAAATGACGAGAGAGCCAGAGATTGTTCCGAATTTACTGGACTTGAATACTTCACGGACTTCGGCTGAACCAATCGTTGCTTCCTCGAATTCTGGCTTGAGAAGACCCTTAAGCGCAGCTTCGATCTCTTCGATCGCCTTGTAGATGACTGAGTAAAAGCGAACTTCTACACCCTCTTCATCGGCGAAGGTAGCTGTTTGGGGTTCTGGTTTGACGTTGAAGCCAACAACTACAGCACCAGAGGCAGATGCGAGAGTTATGTCGCTCTTGGTAATTGCACCTACGCCCCGGTGAATGACGCGGAGATCGACTTCGCTGCCAACATCTAGCTGTACGAGAGCATCTTCAAGCGCTTCGACTGAACCGCTAACGTCACCCTTGAGGATCAAATTCAAAGTAGTGACTTTGCTCTTCTCCAAGAAATCCTCGAGCGATACCTTCTTCTTCGCTTTTGCAAGTGCGGCATGACGTTCACCCGCCTGACGTTTCTCCGCAATCTGTCTAGCAGTTCGATCGTCAGGTGCAACGATGAAACTATCGCCCGCGCCGGGTACTGAAGTGAATCCAAGTACCTGAACCGGGCGAGATGGGCCTGCTTCCTTAACTTCATGACCAAACTCATCCATCATCGCGCGAACACGTCCGAAGGCAGAGCCAGCGACTATTGAGTCACCCATCTTCAGGGTTCCACGCTGCACTAGGACAGTCGCAACCGGACCACGACCACGATCTAAGTGCGCTTCGATGGCAACACCTCGAGCATCATCCTCATGGATTGCTCGTAGATCAATCGCAGCATCAGCAGTTAGCAGAATTGCATCGATTAACTCAGAAATTCCTTTACCGCTTATCGCAGAGACATCAACAAAGAGGGTATCCCCACCATACTCTTCAGCAACTAGGTTGTACTCGGTTAGCTGTTGGCGCACTTTCGCTGGATTCGCGCCTTCCTTATCAACCTTATTAACGGCTACAACAACTGGAACGCTTGCAGCCTGAGCGTGATTTAGAGCCTCGATTGTTTGAGGCATAACGCCATCATCTGCAGCAACTACCAGAACCGCGATGTCAGTTACCTTCGCTCCGCGTGCTCGCATAGCAGTGAAGGCTTCGTGACCTGGTGTATCGATAAACGTTATTGCTCGATTCATGCCGTTATGGTCATGGTGAATCTGATATGCGCCAATGTGCTGAGTGATTCCACCCGCTTCACCTTTGACGACCTCGGTCTGGCGAATAGCATCTAAGAGACGAGTCTTTCCGTGATCGACATGGCCCATCACCGTTACTACCGGTGGGCGAATCTCAAGATCTTCGGGACTGACATCAGCAAGTTCTTGTTCGAGATTGATATCAAACTGTTCAAGGATCTCGCGGTCTTCATCTTCGGGAGAGACGATCGTAATCTTGTAGCCGAACTCATTTCCGAGCATTTCAAGAGTGCTCTCATCGACGGTTTGAGTTGCGGTCACCATCTCGCCAAGATGGAAGAGGACCGAGACGAGAGCTGCTGGATCTGCGCCGATTTTCTCTGCGAAATCTGCAAGCGATGCTCCTCTTCTTAAGCGGACAGGAGTACTTCCATCGCCTCTTGGAACTATTGCGCCACCAATTGTTGGCGCTTCCATATTGTCTATCTCTTCACGAAGAGCTTTCTTGCTCTTGTAACTCTTTTTCTTTCCGCCACCTTTTCCAAATGCGCCGCCTGCACCTGGACGTTGTCCGGGGCGACCTGGTCCACCAAATCCACCTGGACGTGGCGCTCCACCTGGTTGTGGTCTGTACGGCCCAGAACCTTGCGGTCTACTTCCTGGTGCGCCTTGAGCAGGACGTGGTCCACGTTGATCTGTTCGCTGATCAGGACGTTGTGGTCTAGCTGCAAAACCTGGACGAACAGAACCAGGACGTGGTCCAGACATTGGACCTCGTGCACCGCCAGGTTGACCTGCAGGTCGTGGTGGTCTTGGACCACCGGAAGTTCCAAATGGATTATTTCCAGGCCGTTGTTGACCAGGTCTCTGT
>CAZFQY010000048.1:0-4885 GCA_964521265.1 uncultured Clavibacter sp. | reverse complement strand
AGTGGGTTGTGAGGGGATCGAACCCCCGACCCGGTGATTAAGAGTCACCTGCTCTACCATCTGAGCTAACAACCCGTGAAGCGGGGGAAACTATAGTGATGCGGAGCCACTACCCCCAATTTGGCGAGGAATCGCTGCAATTGCGAGTCCTGCAGTCGTAATTGCAACAGCCCCGAGCGTGATTCCCCAAGACAATCGTCCACCATCGATCATGTAGTAAGCGACCCCAAGAGCGATGAGATTAGCCATCACAATCGGACCTCTTCCATATCTTTTGCCTCGAACAATTCCGCGACCGGCGAAGAAAAGCCCAGAAGCTCCAGCAATCAAGAAGATTATCTCCGCGATTACAGCATCAAGTTCCTCAACTTCTGAGGTCAAGGTGCGGATAAACAGGTAGGCAGCGAGAGAGAGAAGAAAAACCGCCTCAAGATTCGCAAATGCTGCCGCCCATTTCCTTACTCGCATGAACGAAGAATAGGGGATGAGAAAAGCCTTTCTTATCGCTTGACGTTAGAGGACATTTTGGGTGTGAGTGAATTGATGTATGACGAGTTGACCGGATTGATGACCCCATTCCACTTCTATGAGAGCGCGAAACGAGTTACGTCATGGGCTAATCGCAAGGGCCAGGCTCTAGCAATCATCTCCATTCGGTTGCCCGAGATGGGAGATGATGCTCTTGTCGAGTGTTCCCGCAAATTGAATCGTGAACTGCGAGGCGGAGATCTCTTAGCCCGAATGGGAGAGCGAACACTTGTTCTTCTACTTCTCGGTGATGAAGAGGCAGCAGGTCACTTGATATTTCGCCTCTCCAACACCATAAAGCCGAAACTTGAGTTCTCGAGTACTGAGTTTTCCGAAAACGAGATGCTGGCAGATGCTTTAAGTCGCTTAGGGGTTTGAGATGAAAATATTCTCGCGGTAATACTTCAGCTCTGCGATTGAGTCTTGGATATCCCCTAGGGCGCGATGGTTCCCTGTTTTCTTGGGAGCGTTGAAGTAGACCTTTGGGTGCCACCTACGCGCTAGTTCTTTAATTGAAGAGACATCGATAGATCGATAGTGCAAAAACCCGCCTAGTTTTGGCATATCTCTATTTATGAAGTTTCGGTCCATTCCAATTGAGTTGCCCGCTATTGGTGACTTTCCGGAGGCGGTGAACTGAGATAGATATTCGAGTATCTTCTCTTCGGCAACGCTCATCGAGACGCCGTCCTTAATCTTCTCTAGAAGTCCAGACTCAGTGTGCATTTTCTTCACTTCAGTACTCATGGCATCTAACTTCTCAATCTCGGTATGGATAACGAGATCGATTCCATCGCCAAGGAGATTTAAGTTCTCATCAGTCACGAGCACTGCAATTTCGATCAACGCATCAATTTCCAGATCCAGCCCGGTCATTTCGCAATCAATCCAAACTATGGGCGGGTTCTCATTAGCCATGGGGCAAGGCTAGGGGGCTAGGGCTGAGGGGATGAGATTTCACGGCTCGTTCACCTTCCGTTAACTATTCCTCTACTCCCTTCGCCGCGGTTGGTAGCAGTATCGCGCCGTGACGATGCTCGAGGACAAAGCTGCTTCGACCCCAAAACCGCGCGAGATAACTACCAAACCGCGCCTCTCAGACAAGATCTTTAGAGCGGTCATCTTCACCGGAGCGCTCTCATCCCTTGTAGTTCTCGCTGCTATCGCTCTCTTCTTAGGATTTAGAGGATTCGAGATTCTTGCTCGCGAAGGACTCTCCTTTATAACCGGATATGAGTGGTACTCATCTGTCAATGCTGATGGAACAAGTGGCGATCAACCTTCAGTTTATGGAATCGGAGCGATGCTGATCGGAACAATCATCATCGCGCTGATTGCTGTTTCGATTGGAGTACCGATCTCAATCGCTGCGGCTTTGTATCTTAATTTCTATGCGCCAAATGCTATTCGTGGATTCCTAGTTGGTGTTATTGACTTGATGGCTGCCTTTCCATCGATCCTCTTTGGACTTTGGGGATTCAATGTTCTGATGCCTAGCGGTGAGTACTGGGCGAAACTGCTTCACAAATATCTGGGTTGGATTCCGCTATTTGATGTCTCAACTCCATTCTTCTCACGCTCTCCATTTATCGCTGGTTTAGTACTCGCCATCATGATTATTCCGATTGTCACTTCTATCGCCCGGGAAGTCTTCTCGCAGACTCCGCTTGATCGAATTCAAGCTGCTTATGCTCTTGGAGCAACAAGATGGACGATGATTCGCGCTGTTGTTCTTCCCTTCGGTTATAGCGGTGTTGTTGGTGGAGCCATGTTGGGGCTTGGCAGAGCAATGGGAGAGACTGTTGCGGTATTCACCGTTTTGAACATTATCTTCCAAGCTAACTTCCAGATTCTCTTGGGGGCTGGAGGAAATGTAGCCTCGTTGATTATTTTGAAATTTGGCGAGGCATCAGCAGAAGAAATTAAGGCGTTGATGGCTGCTGGATTGATGCTCTTTTTACTCACTTTAGTCGTTAACATGCTGGCTGACTTACTGGTTAGCCGCACCGTGAAGCAGGGTCGTTAATCATGACCGTGACTACGACCGCTGTACCTAAGCCACAGAAGCCATGGCGACCATCGCAACGCGCACTAATCCCAACATATCTGGGGATAGTCGCGACTTTGCTCGGAACCTGGATTCTTATTGAGTTCACTGGTCTTGCTGGAAAACTAGGGGCTTTCATTGCTGCGGTTTTGTTAACAACAATCATCTCCGCTTTTATTGCAGGCGCGCAACGTGGAAAGCAGGCAGCAAAGAACGCGGCAGTTGGTTCAATAATCACAGCAGGCGCTCTCCTTGCGGTATTTCCTGTCGTAAGCATTCTTGGAACGGTTCTTGTAAGGGGAGTGCGGGGAATTTATGTTGGTTTCTTCACCAACGACATGGGCCTTGCTAGCGTCAACGATCCACTAAATGTGGGTGGAATCAAGCATGCGATTATCGGAACTTTCTTGATGATTTTGATATCAACAATCATCTCGGTTCCGCTCGGTGTCTCAACTGCAATCTATTTGACGGAGATTAAAGGGCCAGGAACAAGACTTATTCGCTTCCTTGTTCAAGCCATGAGCGGTGTGCCATCGATCGTTGCTGGATTATTTATCTATTCAGCTGTCATTGCCGGAACTGGTCGCGGCTTCAATGGACTATTTGGAGCATTTGCACTCGCCATATTGATGCTCCCAACCGTTGCAAGAACTGCCGAGGAAGTGCTTCTATTGATTGCACAAGATCTAAGGGAAGCGGGACTCGCATTAGGTGCGACTCAATGGCGCACGGTCGCCATGGTTGTTGTTCCGGCAGCAAAGAGCGGATTGATTACCGCCATCATTTTGGGCGTTGCTCGCATTGCCGGCGAGACTGCACCGCTGCTCTTCACAACAGGTGGTGGAGACGTGACTAACTTGAACCCAGTAGATGGCGTCATGGGATCGATTCCTTTTGCTATCTGGAAGGCGCTTATCTCTGGTTCTGAGGAGTCAAATGCCCGCGCCTGGGCATCGATTCTTGTACTTCTTGTGCTTGTGATGACTTTGTTCTTCTCGGCTCGTCGCCTCGGTAAGGTCAGGAGATAGACATGACAGAAAAAGTAAAACCATCTTCATTGGCTAGCGTTGCTGCAGGTAACGCGAACCGAGCTCCCGGAAGAAGCGCACTCGGAACTGGCCTAGAGACACGTAACATCCATGCCTGGTTTGGAAAGAATCATGTCCTCTCCGACATCTCACTCGACTTTGCTGCTGGCACAGTGACGGCATTGATTGGTCCATCCGGTTGTGGAAAGTCGACCTTCATAAGGACCTTGAACCGGATGCATGAGTTCATTCCTACGGCAGCGATGGCTGGCGAGGTGCTTCTCGATGGAAAAGATATTTATGCACCTGGAATTGATGTTACGAAGATCCGTCTGAAGATCGGCATGGTCTTCCAGAAGCCAAATCCATTTCCTTCTATGACTATCGGTGAGAATGTTCTATCGGGGCTCAAGCTGGCTCAATTGAAGCGAAGTGACAAAGAAGAATTGATGGAGGAGTGCTTAGTAAGAGCCGGCCTCTGGAATGAAGTAAAGGATCGCCTCGATGCTCACGGTGGTTCACTATCAGGTGGTCAACAGCAACGTCTATGCATCGCAAGATCGCTAGCAGTAAACCCCCAAGTACTTCTGATGGATGAACCATGTTCTGCTCTTGATCCGGGTTCAACACTACGAATCGAGGAGACTATTCGGGAACTCTCTGAAACGATGACAATAATCATCGTTACGCACAATATGCAGCAAGCTGCCCGAATCTCTGACTACACCGCTTTCTTCCTCGCCGATGGCCATCCGGGCGTAATGGTTGAGACTGGCCCAACAAGTGAGATCTTCTCTAACCCGAAAGATAAGCGGACAGAGAACTACGTAACCGGCCGTTTTGGTTAGGAAACTGTTCACTTTCCGTTCGGATTTCGTTCAGTCGACTTCCTAGTCCCGTTTTACTCTCCCTCCTAGGTTTGCGCCGACGTTCAAAGTAATTAACTAGAAAAGGAGACCAAATTGGTCCGCAAGGCTCTCTCGAAAATAGCGATTATCGCTGCAGTCTTCTCCTTAATTGCTGCTCCTGCTCACGCAGTAAATCTCGTTGGTGGCGGCGCAACATTCGCAAACCCAATCCTTGATGCATGCAAAGCTGAATACGCTCGTGCCACAGGAGATAGCTATGTATACAACTCACTAGGTTCTGGCGCTGGACGCTCCGGAATCGATAAGGGTGACTTTGATTTTGGTTGGTCTGACACACCACACCTTGGTTCAACCGCTCCCTCAGGAATGCTCCATCTCCCTGTTGTTGCAGCTCCAGTCGCAATCCTTTA
>CAZFQY010000047.1:0-5218 GCA_964521265.1 uncultured Clavibacter sp. | reverse complement strand
AAGGGCAAGGTGTGGTCAGATGGAACACCAATCACTGGTGTTGACCTTCTTCTCTCACACGTAACCTGCTCTTCTTCATACTCATTCACCGCAAAGCTTGGTGATCCAAAGGACAACGCAGTACGCCCAGCGTTTAATGCGCTCTGCTACGGCGGCACCTATGACACTCACCATGTCGGTCTACCTGAGTTGTCGAGAGACAAGATGTCAGTAACCATCGAATACGATGGCAGAATCCCAGACTGGCAGCTCTACGGTCCTGGCCCATCACCAGTTCACGCTCTCGTGCACATGGCTGAAGGCAAGACCGCTCTTCAGAATGCTCGCGCTAACTTGGCTGCAAAAGCTAAGTTCGAGAAGGCTTTCTATGACTACAACACCAAGTTGATGAAGGCTGCCGGAGAAATCTGGTCCAAGTCCTACAACATCAACAAGGTTGATCAGTCAACAAACCCACTTCTACTCGTAGGTAACGGTGGTTTCCAAGTGCAGAGCGCGGTTCCTGGCCAAGCAGTCACATTGGTCTTGAATCCACGTCACCGCACAAACCCATCAGGTCCTGCAACAAGCGGTATCCGCACTGTTGTTTTCCGCATCATTGGTGATGGAACAGCAGCAGCTCAAGCGCTACGTAACCAGGAAGTAGATATCTACCAGGGCCAGCCAACCGCTGACTCGGTAAACCTTCTGAAGTCAATCCCGACCGCTAAGGTCATTGGTGGAAACCAGGCTGTTTACGAGCACATCGACCTACGCGTTGATACTGCTGCTGGACAATCTGTTCAGTACACCGGTCCATTCAAGGGAACAGGCGCTCAGGCAACTGATCTACGTACCGCATTCTTGATGGCTTACCCACGTGATGAAATCGTGGACAAGCTAATCAAGCCAATCAACCCAGACACCATCCGTATGGATTCATTGTTGCTCTTCCCAGGTGAGCCTGGCTATGACGACATGATCAAGAACAATGGTGTTTCTAAGTACACCAAGGGAACTCAAGCTTCACGCGAAGCTGAAGCTCTTGCATTGGTAAGGAAGTACTTCCCTAACGCTTCCGCAACCAATCCAGGCTTCACCGTCAAGCTGCTATGGGGAACACCTTCCAACGCTCGCCGCGCGGCATCGGCACAGATTGTCACCGCTGCGCTCGGAAGAGCTGGAATCAAGGTTGAAGCACCAGGTCTTGCAACTTGGTCTGCAAACCTCTCCTCAAGCGCATATGACGCTGCGTTCTTCGCATGGGTCAAGTCAGCAATCACACAAGATGGTAATGCTGACCTCTTCTGCTCTGACTGCGGTAACAACTACCTCGGCTACCAGAACAAGACCGTTGATGCTGCCGTAGCAAAACTTCGCGCTAGAGCGCTATCTGAGAAAGACAAACTTGCTCAGTACCTCATCGTGGAGAAGGAGATCATGAAGGATGCAGTGACTCTCCCAATCTTCCAGCACCCAGGCGTAACAGCTGTCAATGCGAAGCTGCAGAACGTCAAGCCAAATCCACTATCACCACAGTTGGTTTGGAACTATTGGGAGTGGAAGTACTAATTCACCCCGAAAAGGGCTGATTTAGTAAAAACAAAGCAGTAATTTAAGTGGCACCCGGGTTAGACTCGGGTGCCACTTAACACATGTAAGGGCAATTAATAGAGTAATAACCGGAGGGGGAGTAAGGGATGTTGGCTTATGTAATGCGCCGAATTGGTGCGCTATTCATAATCCTCTTCGGCTCGAGTTTCTTGCTGTTCAATCTTGCAGCTATTTCAACTGATCCAATTGCAGAACTTCGCTTGAGTGATGCGCCCAATAAAGAGCAGCTGATTGTCAGTCTTACGAGAGAGCTCCGTCTTGATCTGCCTGCACCTGTTCGATATTTCATTTGGCTTCGAGGAGTCCTTGGCGTTTTCGTTGGAAATCCTAATTTTGGACTGACTCGCGAGCAGGAGCCCGTAGTAACAGCGATTGCAGGAGCTATACCGGTAACGATTCGCCTCGTATTCGTCGCAACCATCGTTGCGATTGTTCTTGGCATCTCTTTGGGAATTACTTCCGCTCTTCGTCAGTACACACGCTTCGATTACGGAATGACCTTCTTCGCTTTCTTACTCTTCTCTCTTCCAATCTTCTGGGTCGCAGTTCTTCTTAAGCAGTATTTAGCGATCGACTTCAACGACTTTTTGGTTAATGCAACGATTTCGCCGCCTTGGATAATTGCCTTAAGCGCCGCAGCAGGCTTCTTTTGGGCTGCCATTTTTAGTGGCACAAGAAAGCGCGTACTCACTATTTTTGTTGGCGTCTTTGTTGCGAACTCAATTCTTCTCTCAATCATCAGTGCTACGAAATGGTTTGCCTATCCGAGGCTGGGTCCGATTGCGATTGCAATTCTTGGCGTAGGTATCGCTTTGGGAGTCACCTACCTCTCTGTCGGCCTAGGCTCGAGAGCGGCTCTAAAGACTTCGCTACTAATGGCGGCTGCTGGAACAGTCTCATATTTCCCTGCGCAGTTGCTTCTTAATTGGGAGCGGCCAAGAGTGGGCCTCCTAATCCTCTTTGTAGTGATGGTCATCGTCTCGGTATCTGGATCATTTATCTTCTCCCGAATCGACCGTGGACCGATTATTCGTACCAGCTTGATAACTTCGTTCTTGATTGGAACATTGATTCTGGTAGACCGTTTGATGCAAGCCTGGCGGCCATTTGTTGAGAGTGACGATGTCAACTTCCGCCCCGTAGCCACTATTGGTCAGTCAACGATCTGGTTGAGTGAAGTTCCGTTCTGGGTAAGAGTGCTTGATCAAGTGATGCACCTGATACTTCCTACCATCGCACTTACGCTCATCTCGTTTGCGGGCTATATCCGTTACTCACGCGGCACTCTTCTCGATGTTCTAAATCAGGATTACATCCGCACCGCTCGCGCCAAAGGCTTGAATGAGCGCACCGTGATCATGCGCCATGCTTTTAGAAACACGATGATTCCTCTCACGACCATCATGGTTGCCGATATTGCAGGAATAGTTGGTGGTGCGATTATCACTGAGCGTGTCTTTGCTTGGCAGGGAATGGGAACTTTGTTCAACAAAGCAATTGTTACCTTCGATCTAAACCTTCTGATGGGAGTTTCCATCTTCCTCTCGGCGCTGGCAATTATCGCTAACTTGATTGCGGATCTTCTCTACTCTGCCCTTGATCCTCGAATTCGTGTAGGAGCTGGTAAGTAATGGCTAAAAAGCAGAAAGTCGAACAGGCAACGGTTGATAAAGACGAGAATGCGATCCTTAACAAGGAGACCGAAGGTCTAAGTCAAGGCCAGATTGTCTTCAGGAGATTTGTTCGCCACCGTGCTGCGATGATTTCAGTAGTCGTTCTCTTTACATTGATCACACTCGTTTACACCGCACTTGATTGGCGAATCGGAAGTAAAGAGGATCCGTTCGTTATCCCTGGCTGGTGGAAGTACAACTTCGAAGATATGCCTGAGTTGCGTTTTGAAGATTGCCCTGGCGGCACAGTCGGCTGTCCCACAATTGATGGAATTCCATTCCTTGATGGCGATGGAGTAAAACTGGGAGAGCATCCATTCGGACAGGACGATATTGGTCGTGATTATTTTGCTCTTGTTATGCGCGGAGCTCAGAGATCGCTTCTGGTCATGTTCATCATTGGTCTAATCGCAGCAACTCTTGGAACAGTAATTGGCGCAGTCGCCGGATACTTCCGCGGATGGGTTGATGCAGTTTTGATGCGCCTAGTTGACTTCATCATCACCATCCCAGTCATCATCATTGGCTCGGTTATCGGCTATCACTATGGAAACAGGGGTGCAGCATTCTTGGCGGTGCTGCTCGGAATCTTTGCTTGGACTGGCCTATCCCGTCTTGTCCGAGGTGAGTTCCTATCGCTCCGAGAACGCGAGTTCGTAGATGCTGCGCGGGTTGCTGGTGCAAGCAACCGCAGAATCATCTTCAAGCACATTTTGCCTAATGCAATCGGCGTAATCATCGTTGCCGTGACGCTCTTGATGTCCGGCGCAATCCTTCTCGAGACCGCGCTGAGCTTCCTTGGTTTTGGCGTTACCTCGCCAGATGTATCGCTAGGCCTATTGATCTCAACCTATCAAGATGCATTTACTACTCGCCCATGGCTTTTCTGGTACCCAGGTATCTTCATCATCGCGATTGCGCTCTGCATCAACTTCATCGGAGACGGTCTTCGTGACGCTTTTGATCCTCGTCAACGCCGTCGCCTGACTCGCAAGGATAAAGCTAACGCGAGAAATATGAAGAACCGCAGCGAGGTTGCCTCGTGAGCCAATTAAACGTTGAAGATAAGCGCTACCGTTCCGAGAGCCACAATTACGGTATTTATGAAGATCGCAGCAAAGTTGAAATGGAAGTGGTAGGTGAGTCCGCTATTGGATTTGTATCGGTGGAACTGATCAATTCGGTTTCGAGCAATTGCAGCAGCGGCACCGGAGTTGGTGCGCGGACTATCGCCGGCGCGGATGATGTTGCTCTCCTTCAAGTTAAGGCCCCGCATCTCGCTCTGATGGATTGTTCGACTGTGGTATCGACCAGGGGCGGGAGCGGCAAAGGCTTGGATCTTTCCCTTCTTTCCCTTCCGATCATGAGTGATGATGCTCATCGTGTATCGAGTTTCGATCTCTTCCACATCTTGCCAGCCGATCTCATGGCGGGTAAGTGGATTGATGATCACGATTCCCTCGTCGTAGAAGATAACCGCGGGGTGAAGGAAGATTTGATAGGTGAGTGCGCAAGCAAAGAGCGACCAGGTACTCGCAACTACGCCACTAGCAAATCCATAATCAAGGAAATTCACATAGGCAAGTGCGGTAAAGAGGAAGAATCCCAAGAAGGCGAAGATGTAAGAGCTCGTAGGTCGGAAGAGCTCGCGATTAGTCATGAAGAAATCTTCTCATGTGTAAGAGAAATGAGAGCTGCCTGATGAGCGAAGCAGTCCTACAAGTCCGCGACTTCACCGTCGAGTTCTGGGTTGATGGAGTCTGGTACCCAGCTGCGATCAAAATGAATTTCGATGTCCATGCTGGAAAGACCCTCGCCATCGTGGGCGAATCTGGTTCCGGTAAGTCCACAACCGCTATGGGCTTAATGGACCTACTCGCTTCGAATGCCCGCATGACCGGAAGCGTGAAGGTTAAAGGACAAGAAATAATCGGCCTTCCCAAGGCTCAGCT
>CAZFQY010000046.1:0-5359 GCA_964521265.1 uncultured Clavibacter sp. | reverse complement strand
TCGCCACTTTTCGACCTCATGTCAGTGCTCGGCTGTCTACTACGGCTATCCAAAAAAGAGCCCATAGAGGGTCTATCCAACGGGATAGAAAAGCAGGAGGCGTTACAAATGAACCTACGAGAGCTGGCATTCCAACTTTCCGCCATTACTTTGATTGCTGATGCAGCAAAAGAAGCGAAAGATCGATTGCGAAGAGAGTTTGCTGCTGCCCTCGAAGAGGTAGGCGCTGATGCCGCTAAAGCAGTCCTTGAGGGTGAAGAGATCGCTAAGGTCTCACTAATCCACCCAAAGACATCTGCCGAAGTTCTAAGCGAAAAAGCTTTCGTTGAATGGGTGAAGAGTAATTGGGAGTACGAGATCGTTGAAACGGTCCGTGACTCCTTCCGTAAGCACATTCTTGACTCAGTCGAGAATGTTGATGGAAAGGCTATCTACCCAAGAACTGGTGAAGTCTTGGATTTCATCCACTTCAATTCTCGAGATCCTTATATCTCTACCCGTTTCAAAGATGGCGGTCGCGAAGCGCTACTTGATGCATTCCGCGCTGGCGCACTAAGCCCATCTGAAGTTATGTCAGAAGAGTTATTAATGGCGGTGGGCCAGTAATGAGCTATTTCAATCTTGAGCAATATGAACCGGTTGAGAATCGCATCCGTTCCTTTTGGGCGAAGTACCCAAATGGGCGATTACTAACCGATCTACAGCGCACCGAGCGACCTGATGGGCGAATCGAGTGGATCTGCCGAACTGAGGCATATACAAATCTCGATGATGTTCGCCCTCAGGCAACGGGCTTTGCTACCGAGATTGAAGGGACTTCACCTGTTAATCGCTCAAATGCGAGTGAGAACTGCGAAACCTCGAGTATCGGTCGCTGTTTAGCCAACCTTGGTTTTGCTGCGAAGGGAAAGCGCCCGAGCCGGGAAGAGATGGCTAAGGCGGCTCGTAACCAAGCGCCAAAGTCACCGGCGAAGAAGCCTATGGATAAAGGGGATTGGGAGGAGCTGATCACTCGCTTGATGGCTTGTGATGATCTCGGAAAGTTAAATGCCTGGTCTGCATATGCAGCTACTTTCGCAATGCCAGAAGCCAAGCGGAGTGAGTTACTTAAGGCTTTTAACTCACATAAAGTTGCGTTAAGTCGTAAGTCGAATGTTGCTTAACTTGAAACGCTAGCGGATAGTCACGCTTGAAGCTAAGTGATCGCTAATACCGTGGTGGCCATGAATCTTTGCGATCACATCTTCATGCTGTAGCTCTTTACTCATAATGTAATCAAATTCGATTGATGGCTTCCAAGATGGGTATGTTGGCCCGACGACAAGATCTCTCCATCCTGAGATCTTCGGTGCAAGGCCCCAAGGCAGATTGAAGTCACCAGTCATAATGTGAATTCCGGGTAGTTGCTCTACCCAACGAGCAATCTTCTTGAGCTGTAAGAGATTCTTAATGGGCACAAATGAGAGGTGAGTTGTCGTAACTGAGATTCCATTCTCTAATTCAGCTACTAGAGCGGAACGTGGTTCATCTGAAACATAAATAAGTTGTGGCCGTTTTTCACCTGCCATCAGCAGTGGCATCCCAAGAGGAGCTTTACCCAAATTTATCCGGTGCCATCTCTTTACGGGAATTTTGGAAACAATCCCAATCCCATACATGGCATCAGGTGGAATCGCTGTCGAGTTATCGAAGACAATCTCCTCGGTTACCCCATGCCACTTCTCTCCAGGAGTTCCGTACATAGATGGAGCGAAAGCCCAATGCTTGGCCCCAATCAATTCAGCGATCTCTTTAACCTGATTTCCATTGCCGGAGCGGCTTTGATGCACATCGACTTCCTGGATAGCAATCACATCACTTGCAATCTCTGCAGTTAACTTCTCGAGCGCGCCATGAAGAGTTGCCCCCGAGTTGGGCGGTATCGCCATGCCATGCAATAGGTTCCACGAGGTGACTGTGAAGCCAGATCTCTCGCTGTTACGCATGCCATTAAGGCTAGTCGGCGCTCCTAGTAAGGTCGCCCCGTGCTTCCCGATTCACCTCAAATAGCGCTCCCGCTCGCTCTTCCACTTTCGAGAAGCGAGCTCGATAGAGCTGCCCACCTTAGAAGCGATCAATCAGCGCTTGATGAGATGTGGCAACGGGCAAGAATCATCGACTTACTTGGCGATCGATTCAGATGCAAAGAAACGGGCCTTGAATTCCTATCAAGCGCTTCAGCATCGACTATTAGCGAGGAAGCAGAGCGATATTTCCTGGGGTTGGATAAATCAGGAACTCCGTATTTCGTGAATCATCGAAGCGCTCATCCTGAAGAGTTCCCCAAAGAATATCAATCACTTCGCACGCTCGGTAAGTCACTCAACCCCCTTGAAATCGGCGCAGCGGTTCATGCCTTAGCGATTGCACATTGGCATGACTCCCACCGTAGATGCGCAAAGTGTGGCGGAGAGACGCAAGCCACTATGGGTGGAGCTGTTAGGCGTTGCCAATCTTGCGAGAGCGATCATCATCCAAGAACTGATCCGGCAATCATCGTGTTAGTAAAAGATAAGTCGGATCGAATTCTTTTGGGGCGGCAGAAAGTATGGCCAGCAAAGAGATTTTCTACCTTCGCAGGTTTTGTCGAACCGGGAGAGTCTTTTGAAAGCACGGTAATCCGTGAGGTCGCAGAGGAATGTGGTGGAAGCGTTGAGTCAATGCGCTATCTCGGCTCACAACCGTGGCCATTTCCAGCCTCATTGATGATTGCATTTGAAGCTGTTATATCCAATCCTGATTCAGTCAAAGCTGATGGTGAGGAGATCGAAGAAATCCTCTGGCTAGATCGCGCGACTTTGAAATCAAAGGTCGCCTCCCAAGATCTGCTCCTGCCACCTCGCATCTCAGTTGCACGAGCGATGATTGAAGCTTGGTATGGCGATCAAGCAAGTAAAGATTTGGTTGGTTCTGAAACATGGCGCAACTAGCTGAAGGAATTCTCGCTGCACTTGATGATGAGCAACGTGCAGTAGCCACCGCTGTTCGAGGGCCGGTTTGTGTAATCGCAGGCGCTGGAACTGGAAAGACGAGAGCGATAACCCATCGCCTTGCTTATGCAGTCGATATTGGAGTCGTTGAGCCAAATCGGATCTTGGCGCTTACCTTCACCGCTCGTGCAGCTGGGGAGATGCGCACTCGCCTGCGCACACTTGGCGTACCGAATATCGCGGCACGCACCTTTCACGCGGCAGCCCTGAAGCAACTGATGTATTTCTGGCCCCAAGCTCTCGGTGGGCGCTTTCCTTCCTTACTCACAAGCAAGAGTGGCTTCTTAGGAGAAGCGATCGATCGCGCTGGGGTATCAGCCACTAAGAGCCCTTCCTTGCTCCGCGACATCTCAGGTGAGATCGAATGGGCGAAAGTCATGCAGATCCCTAGCGATGAGTATGTGAAGAGCATTGAGGAAGGCCAGCGAGGAGTTTCCGCACTTGCTAATTCGAAGCGGACTTCGAGCAGCACGGCAAAGCGTTTGAACGCCTCAGATATCGCCCGGGTCTATGAGGCATACGAAAGTTTGAAGAAGCAGGAGCGCGCTATTGATTTCGAAGATGTCTTATTGCTGACCGTTGGAATGTTGGAAGAAGAGCGTGAGATCAGAGAGCGCATCCGCGATCAATATAGATATTTCACGGTTGATGAATATCAAGATGTCTCACCGCTCCAACAACGCCTACTCGATCTATGGCTCGGTAAACGTGAGGATATCTGCGTTGTCGGTGATCCTGCTCAGACCATCTACTCCTTCGCCGGAGCAACTCCTGCTTTCTTACTTAACTTCACCAAGAGATATCCAGAGGCCGAAGTAATCAGATTGAGCGCTGGTTATCGATCTACCCCAGAGATCATCAATCTCGCCAACACGATACTTCGAAGCGGAGAGTTGGGACATGATCTCGATGCAGTTAATAACCATGGCGACTTACCCTCCAGCGCTGCATTTGCCAGCGAGTCAGCTGAATTGGTTGCAATCGCTGAAAGAGTTAACGAGACAATTAATAGTGGAGTTAATCCGCAATCGATAGCGATATTGGCGAGGACCAATTCGCAGTTAGAGTCAATTGAAACGGCTCTTAACGCTGCGGGTATTGAGAATCAGATTCGAACTGCAGAACGTTTCTTCGAGCGTGGCAACGTTCGCGAGATGGTTGCGGCGATTAGAAGCGGTTCGGTTCTCTCAGATCCGAAGGGTGATTGGCTTGGCGAGTTAAGAGATCTCTTGAAGCAGTTTGGTGAGGGCGATAAATATGTCCGCGCATTGATCCAACTTGCTCAAGAACTCTCAAATGAAGGAATCAATTCGATGCGCGCCTTCTTGCGCGAGCTCGAGGAGCGTGGGGAACAGAACAATCCACCAGCGCTTCCGGGTGTAACGCTGGCGACGCTGCATGGTGCGAAAGGACTTGAATGGGATTGGGTCTTCATCGCTGGTGCTTCGGCCTCCAATCTGCCCTGGGCGAGCGCGCCCGTTGAAGAAGAGCGACGCCTCTTTTATGTGGGGGTTACGCGGGCTAAGCGCTCACTTTTGATCTCTTACGCTGGAGAGCCGAGCCCATTCCTGCGTGAAGCTGGGCTTGTTAGCGCTTAATTAGCGCCTGGTTTGCGCAGCCAATTAACTCGGTTGCGAGCCCACCTTTGCCTGTCTTACCCTTGCCGGATGCAGACCAATGCAACTCAACTCACGATGAACGCTAACCGCGCTCATCGCCGTTGGGCTACCCATTGGTCAGCAGTCTCTGGTTACAACTTCTATTTTGCAACCAAGAAGACAGCCGAAGGATTCGGCACCTGGAGCTCTATCGGGTAAATCTCGAGATAGAGAAGCCAGGGGCCTCGAATCCAAAGGGATTCAGGCCCCTTTTTCTTTACCTCGAAGAAGTACTCGAGAAGTTTCAGAAACCAAGAAATAGAGAGAAATGAAAAAGGGAAGGCAAAGGTGAGAACGATGACAGTTCTCTTCAGCGAACTATTGGTACCAGGTTGGGCCGAGGGCGAAGACGCCAAGATCGGTTTGGATGCAGTCACCGGAATCTACGGCGATGAGAATGCATTCACCCTTCCATGCCATAACTCCAATCCGGAAGTTTTCTTCTCCGAGAAGAGTGAAGAAATCGCCTATGCCAAGTCCCTCTGCGGCGGTTGCCCGGTAAAGCGTGAATGCTTACAAGGAGCGCTATCGCGTCAAGAGCCATGTGGCGTATGGGGTGGCGAACTATTCGAGGATGGCGAAGTAATCGCTGCAAAGCGAATGCCGGGAAGGCCACGCTTAAATCGCGAATTGATTGGTGCTTAGTTATTTAAGCAAGTGCTATCTGTTCAA
>CAZFQY010000045.1:0-5732 GCA_964521265.1 uncultured Clavibacter sp. | reverse complement strand
AGGTAATTGGCATTGACTTATGGCACGCTGTTGAGTTCTCAAGGTACGGGTGCGCACCGATTCCTGGCCTTACGGCCATTAGCAGGGCACGACGTATTCCGCCCCTTTTACAGGGCAGAAGGAGAAACCTAGGCCGAGATCGCATTTAGGTCAAATCGCGAGACTGCTCAAGGAGCAAACTGCGCGAAAACCCTTATAAATCAAGGTTTTTGGCTTCTAGGGAAGTTCTTGCTCGACTACTCGGCCTGGTGTTGAAGTCCGATTTCGTAGCGAGAGCCCAAGAATAACGCCCCTTTTTCGAGGGGGCAAATCGGGCATTTCCCCATAAGGGGCGCTTCCTCAGCTTCCCCGGGCGGGCTTTAGCTCACTTCGACAGCAGCGAGGTCTCGTTTTCCTTTTCTCAAAACTAAGAAACGTCCGTGGAGCAAATCTGATGATGCTGGTGCGAAATCTTCGCCCGAGATTTTCTGGTTATTCAAATACGCGCCGCCCTCTTTGATGATTCTGCGAGCCGCCGACTTTGATTCAATCAAGCCAGTAGCAACTATCAGATCCACCCAGGTAGGTATCGAACTACCTCTAGGGATTGTTGTTCGTGGAAGCTCACTCAATGCGCCAGCCAAAGTATCTGCATCAAGATCATTAATCTCGCCATGCCCAAATAACGCCTTTGCTGCCGCTTCGACTTTCACCGTCTCCGATTCGCCGTGAATGAGCGTTGTGACTTCGCGAGCTAGTTCTCGATGCGCTTCACGAGCTCCTGGATTTGTGCGCAGCGATTCAAAGAGTTGCTCGAGCTCTTCATGGCTTCTGAATGAGAAACTTCTCAAGAGCTGTTCTACATCTCTGTCATCTGAATTCAAGAAGAATTGGAAGAACGCGTAAGGCGAAGTCATCTTCGGATCAAGCCAGATTGCACCACTTGCGGTCTTCCCAAACTTGGTTCCATCGGCTTTTGTCATGAGAGGAATGGTGAGTGCGTGCGCACTCTTACTCTCGACGCGACGAATGAGATCCACTCCGGCCACGATATTGCCCCATTGATCGCTGCCACCTATCTGTAGTGAGCAATCATTCCTACGATTTAATTCCAAGAAATCAAAGGCTTGTAGAACTTGATAGGAGAACTCGGTGTAGGAAATTCCGCCGGACTCAAGACGTGCGGATACCGACTCTTTGGCCAACATTTGGTTCACTGAGAAATGCTTACCGATATCTCGCAAGAATGTTATGGCGGAGACGGGCGCAGTCCAATCAAGATTATTGGCCATAATCGCAGCGTTTTTACCCTTGAAGTCGAGAAAGCCCTCTAATTGAGCACGGATTCGCCCTACCCAATCGGCAACCACCTCTACATCGTTGAGAGAGCGTTCACTGTTGCGACCACTCGGATCGCCTACTAAACCAGTAGCTCCACCCACTAGAGCAATCGGCTTGTGGCCAGCTAATTGGAATCTCCGAAGGACCGTTAGGACTGCCAGATTCCCAAGGTGGAGACTAGGTGCAGTTGGATCGAATCCGAGATACACCGAGCGACTTCCTGAATCGAGGAAGGTCTCCAGCTCTTTGCGATCTGTGGTCTGGGCTAGCGATTTACGCCACTCAAGATCATTTAGCAGTGAGCTGGTCATAGGGACATCATGCCCGAAAAACGTTTCATCTCGTTGGATATCCAGGCTCGATCACGCTTAAGAGTAGCTTTGGTGGCCCGCAACTGCTTCGCGACTGATTTCGGTGCCGTTCCGTTGGCGCTAGTTCTAGAAGCAATTGCACCTTGAACATCCAAGAACTTTCGCACACTCCTATCGAGCTTTGGATGAGCCGCTGCTAATTCCTCATCGGACAATTGATGAAGTTCCTTATTTGTTTTCTCGCAAGTCCTCACACATTTTCCTGCTGCCTCATGTGCTTCGGAGAACGGAATACCTTTTCGTACTAGAAAGTCTGCAATCTCTGTTGCCAGAGAGAAGCCTTCTGGAGCGCTCTTGGCCATCTTAGCTCGGTCAAATTGAGTAGAAGCAACCATGCCAGTCAGTGCTGGAAGAAGCAGAAGTAGATGATCAATGGATGAGAAGACCAGCTCCTTGTCTTCTTGTAGGTCGCGGTTATAAGCAAAAGGTAGGCCTTTCATCGTTGAAAGGAGCCCGGTTAGATTTCCGATCAAAGGACCAGCTTTTCCTCGCGCGAGCTCTGCAACATCAGGATTCTTCTTTTGGGGCATTATTGAGGAACCGGTCGCAAATGCATCATCCAGCTTTGCCCAGCCAAACTCGCTCGTGCACCAGATAGTCCATTCTTCCCCGATGCGCGATAGGTGGACTCCGATAAGTGCCAATATGAATAAAGCCTCGGCTGCAAAATCGCGATCCGATACTGCATCTACGCTATTCGGGGCTACGCCATCAAACCCGAGTTCTCGAGCGCTCTTATCGGGGCTGATAGGAAGTGAGCTTCCCGCAAGGGCTCCTGAACCTAATGGCGAGAGGTTGGTGCGCTCATACCAATCTTTGATCCTGTCCACATCGCGACTTAGGGCCGAACAATGCTTTGCTAATTCATGACCGAATGAGATCGGTTGAGCGTGCTGGAAGTGCGTGAAGCCGGGCGCCACCGCGTCTACATATTCAGAAGACTTCTCGAGCAAAGCGCTATTTAGATTGCAAAGCTTTGAGGCGATATCGAGCATGTTGTCGAGAAGGAAGAGCTTGAAATCGGTGGCAACTTGATCGTTACGAGAGCGGCCGGCGCGAATGGTTCCGCCGAGATCGCCTAACTTCTCTTTCAATCCACGCTCTAGCGCCGAATGAACATCTTCATCGGCTGGCGTCGGAACAAACCTTCCCTTGGCAACTTCTCGCATCAATTCAGAGAGCGCTTTCTGTAACTTTTCAGCGGTTTTGCTATCGATCAGTTTTCCATTCTTGAGAGCTCTTACGTGAGCCATGGAACTGACAAGATCGTAGGGCGCTAGGCGCCAATCGAAGTGAACGCTTCTGGATAACGCAAAGACCGCATCATCGGTTTTGGAATCAAACCTTCCGCCCCATAGAGCCATTAGTTAGCCACCTTTCGCCTCTTCGCTGGATTCTCGCGTAAGAATTCTCGCAGTTGCTTTTCAAGTTGCTTTCCACCTGAAGCCGATTTGGATACAACAAGCACCGTGTCATCCCCGGCGATTGTGCCAATTATGTTGGGCAGTTCGCCAGAACCAGAAGCGCGATCAAGAGTGCTTGCAAGCAGCTGCGCTCCCCCGGCCGGCGTCTTTAAGACCACCAGATTCCCGCTTGCAACGACGCTTAGAACTAATTCATCAGAAGCGCGAGAAAGCCTTGATCGATTCTCATTGCTCTCAGATAAGAATTGATAGCGGAGTAATCCGCCCTGGTCCCGCCCTCTAACGGCGCCAATTTCCTCTAGATCTCGACTTGCGGTCGCTTGGGTAACCTCGATTCCCTCATCGGCAAGCAACTCGACTAGGTCGTTTTGAGAGTGCACGAGTCCCTGGTTTACAAAGGAGATGACAAGAGCGCGCCGAGCATTAGTCGAAAGTATGGATCGCTTAGCCATCGTAGACCTCCTCGCAAACTTCCGCGAAAGCTTCGGCAAACCTAAGGATCTGCTTCTCTTGAATTATGTAGGCCGGAGCTATTCGAATGACGTCATCATTTGCAGCATTAACTAGGTAGCCGGCTTTTGCCAGCTTTTCAGCAATTACTTTTGCCTTGGAATCTTGTACTTGAATTCCAATTAGTAGCCCCCGACCGCGGCATTCGATCACGCCCTTAATTGGAGAGATCAGATTTCTAATCAAGGCCCCCTTAGTCGAATTTAAAGCAAGGAGTCCGCCACTTTTTATCTCATCAATAACGGTATTTGCAGCCGCACAAGCAATTGGGTTTCCGCCAAAGGTAGTTCCGTGCATCCCCGCCTTAAACAGTTTGGCTGCTTCACCAAATGCAATCATCGCGCCGAGAGGCAAGCCACCACCTAATCCCTTAGCAATCGTTACTACATCGGGCTTTATTCCTTCATGCTCATATCCAAACCAGTTTCCGGTTCTGCCCATCCCCGTTTGAACGCAATCAAAGACCAACAATGTGCCCGTCTTATCGCAAATCTCCCGCGCTGCTTTGAGGTAGCCGGATGGTGGAACAACAACGCCTGCTTCTCCCATGATCGGTTCAATGATTAACATCGCCGTTCGTCGATTCACTTTTCTTGCAAGGGCCTTTGCATCACCATAAGGGACATGCACAACTCTTCCTAGAAGAGGCTTGAATGGTGCACGTTTACTGGGCTGGCCCGTAAGCGAAAGTGCTCCCATTGTTCGACCGTGGAACGCTCCTTGTGCTGCTACCACTCTCGTTCTACCAGTAAGTCTGGAAAGTTTTAGAGCAGCTTCGTTCGCCTCCGCTCCTGAGTTACAGAAAAACACTCGAGCACTTGAATCCCCAGTCATTTCGACTAAACGTTCCGCTAAATCAAGGGCTTGATCGTGGCTGTAGAAATTGGAGATGTGACTCAACTCTTTAGCCTGCTTGGTGATAGCGGCGCTCACCTTCGGATGATTATGACCCAAGAGGTTAGTCGCGATTCCTCCCAGTAGATCTAGATACTTCGCTCCATCGATATCCCAAACCTCTATCCCTTTCCCTCTGACTAACGAGATACCTGGCGTTCCGTATGTTGATTGCATCAATGAATTCCATCGCTCAGCTTGGGTCATTGAGTTTCTCTTGGTAGCGCTCTTTTTGACCTTCTTTACGCTCTTACCCATGTTCCACCCTTCCCATGAAGCGCACTCTGGAATGCCGAAAGAGACTTCCCATCGATAACCCGTGCCGATCTCGCTCCAGATTTGATCGCGTTTATAACCGCTGCGACCTTAGGCACCATTCCACCTTCAAAACTAATCTCGCCTAGCTTCGCTATTGAAATTTCATCTATTAAAGAACTCTGATCAGGCCAATTTCTGTAGATGCCAGGCACATCGGTCATAAAGAGCGCCTCTTTTGCGCGAAGCGCTCCAGCAATTGCGCCCGCAGCCAAATCAGCGTTTACATTTAGAGCAACTCCGTCAGCGCCATTAGATACCGGTGCAACTACCGGGAGAAAGCCCGCTTCAATAAGTGAAACTAGAACCTTAGGATTGACGGCGTCGACTTTTCCTACTAATCCAAGAGCTCCTTCATCCTTAACGCTCACTTCAAGCAATCCCGCGTCGCTGCCGGTGATACCTACAGCAGGTAATCCAACCTTACTCAATGAGCGAACCACGGAACGGAGAACTGTTCCAGTCAAGACCGACTCGACAACCTTCATTACTTCTGCAGTCGTTATGCGAAAGCCATTCACAAATTCAGAGACAATTCCTTCGACCTGCAACTGTCGGTCTATCTGTGGTCCGCCACCATGTACCACTACAAACCTCTCGCCTGCGCTCCAGCGAGTGGAAATTTCCTTCATCCAAGAAGGATCATCATCCATTGCGTGACCGCCAAACTTGATAACGATCATGTCGAGTAAGCCGAATTCTCGTGAACATATTCTGCAGTTAGGTCATTGGTAAGAATCGTTGCGGTAGCGCTACCTACGTGGAGATCGATCAAAATGTCGATCCGCTCACCCTTCATATCGACCAATTCACGCCCTTGCCCAGGGGCGCTGGCGACACAAACCTTTACTCCATTTAAAGTCACATCGATGTTTAGCGGGTCTAAGACCGCTCTAGT
>CAZFQY010000044.1:0-6675 GCA_964521265.1 uncultured Clavibacter sp. | reverse complement strand
GACAACCCGCTTAGAAGGCGGGTGCTCTATCCGACTGAGCTACGGGCGCATTTGTTGGTCGAAGTCTACCGAGCGCTGAAGCGATAGGGTTTCGCCTCGTGGCAGAGTTCATTTACACGATGAAAAAGGTGCGCAAAGCGCACGGCGATAAAGTCATACTCGACGACGTAACCCTGATGTTCCTCCCAGGAGCGAAGATCGGTGTTGTCGGCCCAAACGGTGCAGGTAAGTCAACTGTCCTACAGATGATGGCCGGACTCCAACAACCATCAAATGGTGAGGCCTATCTGACTCCCGGATATAGCGTTGGAATTCTGCTTCAAGAGCCGCCTTTGAATGATGAAAAAAATGTTCTTGAGAATGTTCAAGAAGGTGTTGCTGAGACCATCGCACTATTGGCTCGTTTCAATCAAGTTTCGGAAGAGATGGCAAACCCTGACGCTGACTACGACAAGCTATTAGCTGAGATGGGAACTCTCCAAGAGAAGTTAGATCACTTAAATGCATGGGACTTAGATTCGCAACTAGAACAAGCAATGGATGCGCTTCGTTGTCCACCTCCGGATGCTGATGTAAAGGTCCTCTCGGGCGGAGAACGCCGTCGAGTTGCTCTCTGTAAGTTGTTATTGCAGAAACCGGATCTCTTACTTCTCGATGAGCCCACCAACCACCTTGATGCTGAATCAGTTCTCTGGCTCGAACAGTTCCTCTCGAAATATGAGGGTACGGTCGTCGCTATTACCCACGATCGTTACTTCTTGGACAATGTCGCACAGTGGATCCTTGAGTTAGATCGCGGTCGCGCTTACCCATATGAAGGAAATTATTCGACCTATCTCGAAACTAAGGCGCAACGCTTGAAGATTGAGGGACAGAAAGATGCGAAGCGAGCAAAGCGCTTAGCCGAAGAACTTGATTGGGTACGCCAGAACGCCAAGGGTCGACAGGCGAAATCGAAGGCGCGTCTTGCTAGGTATGAAGAGATGGCAGCAGAAGCTGAGAAGGCGCGAAAACTTGATTTTGAAGAGATTCAAATTCCTATGGGTCCACGACTTGGAAACATCGTTGTTGATGTCGAGAATCTAAGTAAAGGTTTTGGCGAGAGATTATTAATCGACAACCTCTCATTCTCTCTACCGCGAAACGGAATCGTTGGTGTGATTGGCCCTAATGGCGCTGGTAAGACCACACTTTTCAAGATGATTCTTGGTTTAGAGAAGCCCGACTCTGGAAGCATCAAGGTTGGCGAGACAGTAAAGATCTCTTATGTTGACCAATCTCGCTCAGGCATCGATCCGAAGAAGTCTCTCTGGGAAGTTGTTTCAGATGGTCTGGACTTCATGAAAGTTGGTCAAGTAGAGATGCCGAGCCGTGCATACGTATCTGCATTTGGATTTAAGGGACCTGACCAACAAAAACCAGCAGGAGTTCTCTCAGGCGGTGAACGAAATAGATTGAATCTCGCACTTACATTGAAGATGGGTGGAAACCTTCTTCTGCTCGACGAGCCGACGAACGATCTTGATGTCGAGACTCTAGGTTCACTTGAGAACGCGCTTCTGGATTTTCCTGGCTGCGCAGTCGTTATCTCTCACGATCGTTGGTTCTTGGATCGCGTTGCGACACACATCTTGGCTTACGAAGGTGACTCACAATGGTTCTGGTTTGAAGGTAACTTCGAATCTTACGAAAAAAACAAGATTGAGAGACTTGGACCCGAAGCTGCTCGACCACATCGCGTCACTTATAGGAAATTGACTCGATGAAGTACTCGCATAAAGCTTTTGTTCGTTGGGATGACTTAGATGCGATGGGTCATGTGAATAATGCGAAATACCTAACCTTTGCACAAGAGGCGCGGTTTGAATGGTCATTTATGCAACACCACTCCAAAGGCGAGATGCCAGGTCTTATGGCAATGGTGGTTGCACGAGCTGAGGTTGATTTCTTTAAAGGAATCACACTGGGCGGCATCTTTGTCGATGTTGATCTCTGGGTTGAGAAGATCGGAAACTCTTCATTTCATATGGTCTATGAGATCCGTAATGGTGAAGAGCTATGTGCAAGGATTCGAACGGTTCAAGTTGGAGTTGACGAATCAGTCTCAAAGTCGAGACCCCTGAATGAGGATGAACGTAAATTCCTCGAGCAATACCTAATCCAGGAGGGATAAGTGGCAATTTCACTACCACGTAGCGCACGCCCTTGGTGGCGCGATGCGGTTACCTACCAGATCTACATCCGCTCGTTCGCAGATTCAAATGGGGATGGAAAGGGCGATGTCGAAGGTATTCGCTCGCGCCTTCCTTACCTAAAGCGGCTCGGCATCGATGCGATTTGGATAACGCCTTGGTACCCATCTCCACAAAAGGATCATGGATATGACGTTTCCGATTACATGGATATCGAACCTGATTATGGAACTCTCAAAGAAGCAGAGTTGTTGATTAAGGAAGCTCATGCGATGGGAATTCGCATCATCGTCGACATCGTTCCGAACCATTCTTCCGATCAACACAAGTGGTTCCAAGAAGCACTTAATTCAAAGCCTGGTTCGAAAGAGCGCGATCGTTATATCTTCCGTGATGGCAAGGGCGCTAAGGGTGAACTACCACCAAATAATTGGCAAGCAGTCTTCGGTGGTCCTGCATGGCATCGCATCACTGAAGCGGACGGATCACTAGGTCAGTGGTACCTACATCTATTTGCTGTTGAGCAACCAGATTTCAATTGGGAGAACCCTGAGGTTCATGAGTATTTCGAGAAGACGCTCCGCTTCTGGCTAGATCGTGGTGTAGACGGTTTCAGAATCGACGTCGCCCACGGAATGGTCAAGGCTCCAGGTTTGCCAGATGTTCTTGACAAGGAGAGCGCTACACCCGAGATGCTGGCTGCACAACGTATGCCTTTCTGGGATCAAGACGGAGTTCATGAGATCTATAGGAAGTGGCGAAAGATCTTCGATTCCTATGAAGGAAACCGTATGGCAGTTGCTGAAGCTTGGGTTTCACCAGCTTCCCGTATAGCCCTTTATCTGCGCAAAGATGAATTAGCAAACTCCTTCAATTTTGATTTCCTCACCTCAAAGTGGGAGATAAAAGATCTAAAGAAGAACATCGACTCCTCGCTACAAGCCATTCAAGATGTTGGCGCGCCTGCATCGTGGGTATTCAACAACCATGACGTCGTCCGATCTGTTGATCGCTTTGCTCTTGGTCTTCAACCCGGAACTGGTGAAACAACTCTGGATCGTCATGGCGATGTAACTAAATTAGATCTTGAATTAGGAAAGAAGCGAGCTCGAGCTGGCGCTTTATTGATGTTGGCGCTTCCTGGCGGTGCTTATATCTTTCAAGGTGAAGAGTTAGCTCTTCCCGAGGTCCGTGAAATTCCAGAACATCGATTGGAAGATCCGCGTTGGAACATGTCCAACAACACCGATAAAGGCAGAGATGGTTGCCGAGTTCCGCTGCCGTGGAAGAGTTCATCAGAATCAGCATTCGGATTCTCGGGAACCGCATCGATACATCCAGAAGAGGCGTGGCTTCCACAACCAAGTTGGTGGGGCGAATATTCAGTCGAATCACAGGATAAAGACCCCGCATCCACTTTGAATATGTATCGAACAGCTCTTGAAATTCGACACAAAGAAGCTGGCCTCGGTGATGGAGAGATGGAGTGGGTCGATTTTGGTTCTGATGTGCTTGCCTTCAGAAGGCCCGGAAACTTCCTCTGTCTAGTCAATTTCGGCGAAGAGATAAATCTCCCTGAAGGAGAGCTATTAGTCTCAAGCTCACCTATTAGAGATTTCAAACTTCCTCCAGACGCCGCAGTTTGGATGCGCACTAAGTGATTGCTGCGCAGCAAGCAAGGACAGTGAAAGTCCTTGCATCTGCTCAAGTACTAAATGGACTTGGTGTAGCGGGAACTGTCGCTGCTGGTTCATTACTTGTTGCCTCTATAACTGATTCAGAGACGCTTGCTGGTTTGGCCCAAACATCTTCAGTTCTAGGCGCGGCAGCGTTAGCCCTTCCTCTTGCACGCTTGACGGCTAAAGGGGGGAGAAGACTCGCGCTCTCAGTCGGTTATGTAGCAGGAGTAATTGGCTCGCTCTTTGCGATTCTGGGCGGCGCTGAGGAGAACTTGATACTCATGCTCCTTGGAACATTCTTTGTTGGAGCAGCATCTGCCGCTGGTTATCAAGCTCGATTCGCAGCAATAGACCTTGCAACAAATGAGACGCGCGCGAAGCAACTTTCATTTGTCGTCTGGGGATTAACAATCGGTGCAGTGGCGGGTCCAAATTTGATGGAACCATCAGGAAACCTTGCTGAGAGTGTTGGCTTACCAAGATTGGTGGGCCCTTACTTGATTTCTGCTTTATCGCTCTTTCTTGCAACCTTAGTGATCCAGATCTTCCTTCGCCCGGATCCATTTCTCTTGGCCCAAAAAGAATCTGCTCTAGCCACTGCGGTAAAGCGTTCCACAAAGGAAGCGCTAGCCCACATTCGAAAGAATGAGAGGGCGCTCTTCGCGATACTTTCAATAGCAATCGGACATGTTGCAATGGTGTCAATCATGGTCATGACACCTGTGCATATGGCTCATGTTGATGTGACGCTTACGATCATTGGATTAGTAATCAGTATCCATGTAGTCGGAATGTATGCCTTCTCTCCGATTGTTGGATCTATTAGCGATCGGATTGGACGCATCAACACAATAAAGATCGGTGTACTTACCTTGTTGCTGTCATCGGTTATCTCTGGGCTTGCTGCTGCAGATGATGCGATAACACTTGGAATTGGACTTTTCTTACTTGGACTGGGCTGGTCATTCACCCTAATCGCTGGGTCTGCATTCTTGACTGAATCGGTTTCCCCGGATGTGAAGACCTCTGCACAAGGAGCGAGCGACCTGGTTATGAATCTCTCCGGTGCGGGCGGGGGAGCCTTAGCGGGAGTGATTATCGGAACGCTCTCATATGGATGGCTCTGCCTTTTTGCAGCAATACCTGTTTCGATACTCGGTATCTGGTCGCTTAAACTTGATAGCAAATGAGTCTTTATGAAGAGATGGGCGGAAGAGACACTTTCGAAAAGCTCGTCTCGCATTTCTATGCGCTCGTCTCAGTAGATCCAGTACTAAGGCCGATGTATCCCGATGAGGACATGAAGGGAGCGGCAGAGCGGTTATTGATGTTTTTGGAACAGTACTGGGGTGGTCCTACAACCTATAGCGAACAGCGTGGTCACCCACGGCTACGCATGCGTCATTCAGGATTTCACATAGGTGAGGTGGAGCGTGATGTCTGGCTGCGTCATATGAAGTCAGCGGTTGATGAAGTTGAAATGCGGGATGATTTGAAGGAAGAACTTTGGAATTACCTAGTGATGGCTGCTAATTCGATGGTCAATCAGCCGCGTGCTTTTTGAGACTTATTTCCAACTTTCAAGATCTCACCATTTCGCAAATACCAGAGGGTGCCTTGGCGATCGCGAATAGTTGTAATTCTTAATCCAACTGTCTCAACTCGGCCCTTTACATCCAAGACTTCAACTTCGTCACCAACTCCGTATTGATCTTCGACCAACATGATGATTCCAGAGAAGACGTCGCGCACGATTGTTTGGGCGCCAAGGCCGACCGCAAAGCCGACGACGCCGGCCGATGCAACAAGTGGACCAAGATCAACTCCCAATTCACCAAGAATCATCGCTCCAGCAATAAGACCTATCAAGGCTTTAGAGGAACTCTTTAGAACTGAAGCTGCGGTTCGCGCTCGCTCACGTTGTCTTGTTGCTTGCGAGCGTTCGCCAGGGATGAAATCTGCGTCTGCAACTTTGGAGAGCGCTTTGGTGATCGCACGCGACGCGACCCTTTGGAGAACCAAGGCGATCAGCAGTATGACCAATATGCGGACTGGAGCCCCTAGAAACCAATCGAGGGCTTCCTTTGCGCTGAAATTGAGCTCCATTTGAGCGGGACTTTATAAGAATTTAACCCGAATTCCGCACAATTCAGAGGGAGTTCCGGCAGGATTTCCCCCACGACGCGAGCCACGCGTTGCATAAAGGGGTTTAGAAAAGTGTCGGTGACGACGAGAAGGACTTTGGTTCTAAACGCCACCTACGAGCCACTGGGTGTCGTTTCTGATAGACGCGCGCTTATTTTGGTTCTCAACAATCGCGCAACAATGGTCGAAGAGTCAGATATTGAACTGCGTTACTCATCTGGATCAGTAATGCTCCCAGCAGTCATTCGACTACACAAATTTGTGAAGATTCCTTATCGCCACACAGTCCCTCTCTCAAGGAGAGCGATATTCGCTCGAGATGGTGGTCGTTGCGTCTATTGCTCTGCAACTGCAACATCAATCGATCATGTTGTCCCAAGAAGTCGTGGCGGCGATCACTCATGGGAGAACGTCGTTAGCGCATGCCATCGTTGCAATCACCTCAAAGCCGATAAGACCCTTAAAGAGTTGGGTTGGAGATTGCGATCTCTGCCACGTGAACCAGTCGGAGCTGCTTGGAGAATTCTTGGAACTGGCAGAGCCGAAAAGCGTTGGGTTCCATATCTCGAACCATTTGGCGTCGTCGCGGCTACTGCTTAGACTCCGCACATGATTCTTGCGCTAAATGAAGATGGTTCGCTGCCGGGTGAACCGCTGCC
>CAZFQY010000043.1:0-7197 GCA_964521265.1 uncultured Clavibacter sp. | reverse complement strand
AGGCGGCGGAGGCGCTTGATTAGAAGCGGCGATGCAGCGAGGGCATCCTCGCGGTCGATCAGGTTATTGAGGAGCTCGTAATACTCACGAGCAGAGATATTGAACTGTTCTTTGATGCCGGTTTCTTTCGCGCCGGCGTAACGCCACCATTGGCGCTCAAAATCCAGGATGCGGACCTCAAGGTCGCTCAGGGCAGCCGAGGTCTCGAGTTTCAACTCTTCCATAGGGGTAATTCAACTAGAGAGTCGGCAAAAACGTGGGATTTAGAGGGTAGCGAGAATTACCTTTATATCGGTGATCGAGGTCCAAGGGTTGACGATTGCAAAACGGAGAATCGGTTTTCCTTCATGGCTTGAAGGAGTAACAAATCCGATCTGATCATTCAATAACTTATCGCTCCACTTCTTGTAATCCGATGCTTCCCAGCCCTTTCGGGTGAATGCAACAATCGATAATTCCGGCTCCATAACAAGTTCTAAGTTTGGGTGCTCCTTAATTAGTTCTGCGCTCTCGCGTGCAACATCCATCGTCTTATCCATTGCTTCTGCGTATTTCTTTGTTCCGTGAGCTGCAAGTGAGAACCAGAATGGAAGTCCGCGAACTCTACGGGTTAGGTGAATCGCATAATCTGAGGGATTCCATTCACCATTCTCTAGCGCCTCTAGGTAACCAGCATGTTGGGTATGTGCCGCTCGCGCTATCTCTGGATTTCGGTAGATAAGAGCACAAGCATCAAAAGGTGCAAATAACCATTTATGTGGATCGACAATAAATGAATCAGCTAATTCGACTCCATCGAAATAAGGCTTGGTCTTTGGTGAGGCTAGGGCTGCTAAACCGTAGGCGCCATCAACGTGGTACCAGATACCGCGAGCTCTCGCTGCTTCTCCAATTCCCTTGAGATCATCGATGATTCCAAGATTTGTCGTTCCAGCTGTAGCGACTACTGCAAAGACTCGTTTACTTGGATTATTCCGATGAAACTCATCGATTTCTTTGGCCACTGTTGCGCCCTGCAACTTATGCCGCTCATCGCACTTGATATTGAGCACCTCTACATCCATAACGCTCGCAGCGCTCTTGATCGATGAATGCGCCTGATCGCTGCAGGCAATTACCCATCTCGTTACATCTTTGAATCTCTTGCGCGCATCGTCTCTCGCTGCAACTAGCGCAGAGAGGTTTCCAACTGTTCCACCCTGAACGAAGACGCCACCAGCGCTCTTGGGAAGCCCCGCTAAATCACTTAGCCACCTGAGTGCTTGGTTCTCAGCGAAAACTGCGCCAGCACCTTCTAGCCACGAGCCTCCGTAAAGTGAAGAAGCACCAACAACTAGATCAAATAAGTTCGCTGATTCAGTCGGCGCTGAAGGAATGAAAGCTAGATTGCGGGGATGATCAGTTGAGATGCATGCTTGCGCCAATACATGCTTGAACAGATCAAGCGCCTTCTCGCCGCCGATGCCATTCTCTGTGATGGTCTCACCGACTTCGGCATATAACTCGTCATAAGTCCATGGGCCATCGAGTGGTGGATCCTTCTTTAGACGGATGAGTGAATACTCGAGGATCTTCGCAGCTAGCGCATCGATCTCTTCATCAAACTCATGCATCCCCGAATAACGCCTTTCGCTTTGAGCTTCTCACAATATTACGGAGCATCGTCGGGAAAACAAAAGCGTGTAATGGAAGCACCAAATACCAATAGAGCTGACCGCCTAGGCCGCGGGGAGAGAATGTCGCCTCTTGTGTTATTCGTACCTTGCCATCTTCGGGAGTGATGCGAAACTCAAGCCAAGCTTTTCCAGGAAGGATCATCTCTGCATAGAGTCTGAGGACTTTCTCTTTCTCGATGGCCTCTACTCTCCAGAAATCCAAACCATCGCCAACTCGAAGATGCTTTGGATCGCGCCTTCCACGACGTAGTCCAACTCCACCAACTATGCGATCAAGAACGCCTCTCGCCCACCATAAGAAATCTGCCCCATACCAACCGGTTTCGCCGCCAATCTGTTCGATGGATTTCCAAACGCAATCAATCGGTGCATCGGTAAGTACCTCGCGCTTGTCACGATGCGTTATCTCACCAGCCCAATCCGGATCACTCTGAGCTTTCTGCCAAGGAGCAGTGATCACAGCCGCATCGGACCAGCGAGTCTCTACCTGATTGCTAGTGGTGCGGGAGAGAGCAAGATTTATCGCAGTAGTTACATCAATCAAACCTTCTGGTGGTTTGGGGATGATCTCATCGATACTCTTCTTTGGATCAGCGACGGTCTCATTGATAAGTGATCCAATAAGTGGTCGAGCTAAGCGCGTTGGAACCGGAGTAACAAAACCAATCCAAAGACTCGATAACTTCGGTGTAAGTACTGGGACTTTGATAATCCAGCGACGTCTAAGCCCCGAGCACTTCGCGAACTTCTGCATCATGTCCGCATAAGAGAGGATTTCAGGTCCGCCGATATCGAAGATGCCACTCACGGGCTCTTTCAATTTCGCAGCGCTGGCGAGATACCAGAGAACATCACGGATTGCGATTGGATGGGTCCGATTTGAGACCCACTTTGGCGTTGTCATGATTGGAAGTCGATGTGTTAGATGTCGCAGCATCTCAAATGAAGCTGATCCGGATCCGATAACAATTCCAGCGCGAAGCTCTAGAACGGGAACAGAAGTTGAACTCAACTCTTGGCCTGTACGTGCTCGTGAAGCAAGATGCTTGCTCTGCTTTTCATCATTCGCAATTCCACCGAGATAGACAATCTGCTTCACTCCAGATGCTTCCGCTGCTTGAGCGAAGTTGCGCGCCATCCGTGCTTCTAACTCATCAAAATCAGTTCCCACTCCAATCGAGTGGAGTAAATAAAAAGCAGTATGAACTCCAGCGAGGGCGCTCTTCATCTCATCGAAGTTGGTTGCATTTCCTACGGAGATCTCAACTTCATTCGCCCAAATCTGGCCGGAGATTTTCTTTTCATCGCGAACAGAGACTCTTACTGTCAATCCTTCATTTAGTAGCGCACGCACTAGTCGACCGCCCACGTAACCAGATGCGCCAGTTACGAGTATTCGACGCGAGTTAGACATGGTTAAACACTAGACTTCTCTTCATGTCTCGGCCAAAGGTAGTTGTCTTGGGTGCAGGCTTTGGCGGGCTAACAGCGGCTAAAGCGCTCGATTCCATCGCAGATGTCACCCTCGTGGATCGCCACAATTTCCAGACCTTCCTACCGCTTCTCTACCAAGTCTCCACCGCTGGCTTGGCCGCCGATCACATCGCCCATCCAATCCGTGGAGCGCTCCGTAAGACCAACATCAAGTTCCGAATGGGCTCTCCGATAACTATCGATCATAAGAACAAATCAGTGAAACTCGATTCAAGTGAGATTCTGGATTTCGACTATCTAGTTGTTGCACTTGGTTCTGCGACCAATGACTTTGGCGTTAAAGGAGTTGCTGAACATGCACTCGGCATGAAAAGCGTCTCCGAGGCTCTTGAAATCCGTTCCTCGATTCTCCGTCGATTTGAAGATCTATGTCGTTTTGAAGATGACACAAAGTTATCAATCACAGTCGTGGGCGGTGGACCGACTGGCGTTGAGATGGCTGGCGCGATCGCTGAATTGAAGAAAGGTCCACTCAAATCAGATTTTGCATCAGCAGCCAATAACATCACAGTAAATCTAGTTGAGGCTGGTCCAAGACTTCTTCCCTCTTTCTCGCCACTTCTCTCTAATAGAACTAAGAAAGATCTTGAAAAGCTAGATGTAAACGTGCTGGTTAACACTTCGGTAAAAGAGGTAAAGCCGCGCGAGATCATCCTTGGTGATAAATCAAAGCTTGCTTCTGAAGTAACAATCTGGGCAGCTGGCGTAACTGGTGAGCCAGTTATGAAGAAATTGAATCTTCCGATTGAAAACGGTCGGATAGCAGTCGATGAGACTCTGCAAGTAAGTAACTATCCACATGTATTTGCAATTGGCGATATCGCTGGCGCTAAAGGCGCCGATGGAAGATTCCTTCCAATGGTCGCTCCGGTTGCGATGCAACAAGGTCGCCATCTAAAGAATCAGATCTCGAACTTGATCGCCAATAAGCCGCTTTCACCATTTAAATATCGCGATAAAGGTTCGATGGCCACCATCGGACGCCATAAAGCCGTTGTAGAAGTTGGCCCACTAAAGCTCGCTGGAATCCCAGCTTGGTACGCCTGGTTATGGCTCCATCTCTTTTACTTATTGGGTGGCAGAAACAAGATCGGAACCATGGCTGACTGGACCTGGAATTACCTCACCTTTGATCGCGGCAATCGCCACATCATGGATATCAATTAACTCTTAAAGCTCCATAGGCATGTTCTGGAACAAATGGTGAGTTAGGTCTTACCCAATCAATCTTCTTATAACCACTTCCTTGTGTTGGGCGTGGGTCGCTCTCACCTTTATTAGGCCAGAACGAGAAAGCGCGTTCTGCTTGAGCCGTAATAGTGAGCGATGGATTAACGCCAAGGTTGGCGGTAACGCTCGCCCCATCAACTACATGAAGCGTTGGGTAATTCCAAACCCGGTGATAAGGATCTATAACGCCTTTGCTTGGATCATCACTAATCACGCAACCTCCGACAAAGTGTGCGGTAAATGGCGCGTTAACTAAGTCTCCGATATGTCCGCCTGGTGTTCCCCCGTAATTCTTCGCAATCTTCCTTACGACTTCATTTGCTGCAGGAATGTATGTGGCATTCGGATGTTCGCTATCGTTCTTAGAAGTCAATCGCCAACCAAAGATGCCGCGCTTTCCTCGAACTGCAATCGATGAATCCACATTCTGCATCACTAGCGCGATAACAGTGCGCTCACTCCACTTTCGAACATCGAGAATCTTTGCGATTAGAGATGGCTTGGTTATTAGAGTCTTTACCCATTGGCGACGGCGAACTCTCGCTGAATGCCCATCGGTCATAACAGTCTGCAATAGACCCATGAAATTCGAGCCTTTTCCATAGCGAACCGGCTCTACATGGGTGTGCTCATCTGGGAAGAATGAAGAGGTTATAGCTGCACCCCTTGAAAAATCGATCTCTCCGCCGTGAGGCATTACTGCACCAACAAGTGATTCTGAGTTAGTTCTAGATAGCTTTCCCAGCGCAGGCGATAACTTCGCTAGTTTCTTTGAATCTTTCATCTTATGAAGCAATTTCTGAGTGTTATAGGTGCCTGCCGCTACAACCACTTCACCTGCTGTGAAGACTCTTTTGCCACCAAACCAAGCGCTGCTCTTACGCGCTGTTATCTTCCAGCCACCATTGGGAAGTTCCTCTATCGATTCAACAGTGTGCTCTGGGAAGACTTTTGCGCCAGCACTCTCTGCCAATCCGAGATAGTTCTTTGGCAGAGTGTTCTTTGCATTGAAGCGACATCCAGTCATACAAGCACCGCATTGTTGGCAGCCATGACGATCAGGTCCCACTCCACCGAAGTAAGGATCCTTCTCGATAACTCCCGGACCTTTGCCAAAGTTAACTCCGAGCGGGGCCATCTTGAATGTGTGCCCGACTCCCATCTCTTCGGCAACATCTTTCATCGCTTGATCAGATGGTGAGAAATATGGATTCTTCGCTACTCCTAGCATTCGCGATGCTTGGTCATACCAAGGAAGTAACTCGGCTTTCCAATCAGTTATGTGGCGCCATTGGATATCTTCAAAATAAGAATCGGGTGGTTGATAGAGAGTATTTGCATAAACGAGTGATCCGCCGCCGACTCCCGCGCCAGCGAGAACTAGCACATCCGGAAGTGCATGAATTCGCTGAATTCCACGGAGACCCAGCCTTGGCATAAAGAGAAATCTCGAGAGTCGCCAGGATGTCTTTGGAAAGTCTTTCTCGGTAAATCGTCTTCCAGCTTCTAATACTGCGACGCGATAACCCTTCTCAGTCAATCGGAGTGCGGCCACCGAACCACCAAAACCAGAGCCAATTACGACTACATCAAAGTCACGGTCAGCTCCCACATCCGAAATCTACTTCGCTATATATGGAAGTGGAAGGAGCTTGAAATAGATCGCGAGGCGAAGTGGATAGTTCACTTCGCCCCGCTATACCTACATCCGAGAAGGCCTGTGTAGTCGAACTATCCTCCACATACCCACTACGAATCGAGCACCTTTGCAAGAAAACACCGCTCGATCGCTATCAGCCAACAGGTTGGATCGGTGTCGGCTGGCGAGATTCATCGATGAATCGGAAGGGACTTACGCCACTACTTAGACATCAACGCTCTCTCTTCGGTGTAAGTAATCCCCTCTCTTCTCAACTGAAAGCTTGTGGATGAATAATTGCGCATCTGTTAGCTCGATACTTCGCAAATTCCTCATTCACTAATCAGCATTGCCTCACGAATTACCTGAAGGTACGCTCAACTCATGGGCGAAGAGAAACGCGAGATAAAACGGAAGCCGCATCGCAGCGTTGAGGAACAAGAGGAGATCTATTCGATTCTCGATGAAGGAATGGTTGCCCACGTTGGGTTTATAGATCCCACTTCAAATGAGCCAGTCGTAATCCCTGTTGCTTATGGCCGCGATGGTGATCGAATTCTCTTCCATGGCTCTACCGGTTCAAGGATGTTTATGGCTTTGAAATCTGGAGTACAGATCTGTGCGACCGTAACTCTCCTTGATGGAATCGTTTCGGCGCGCTCGCCCTTTAATTCTTCGATGAACTATCGATCGGTTATGGCATTTGGAATTCCTAAAGTTTTGGAGGGTGAGGAGAAAGAAAAAGCACTCTACGCAGTCTCGGAGCGATTGATTCCCGGGCTCTGGAATGCTGGTCGCGAGCAGACCAAGAAAGAGTTCGCTCAAACGATGATGGTTGAATTGAAATTAGATGATGTGACTGCGAAAAAGCGAACCGGTGAAGCGCTAGATGATGAAGCAGATACTCAGCTACCGATATGGGCTGGGTATATCCCGATTGAGAGACGTTACGGCGAGCCGGTAACAAATGAGAATGCCAAGCACCTTCCGATTCCTGACTACATCAAGAATTTGGTGAAACGGAAGGCAGAGTAGACCAAGGGAAGTTGATCCACTTATCAGTTCTTTGCCATCTGTAATCTGGCTTGATTACCGAATGCGGTTTTTCATAAAGAACTGCAGATCGCGCCTCTTTGACATGTGGAGCCACGAAATCTT
>CAZFQY010000042.1:4170-7275 GCA_964521265.1 uncultured Clavibacter sp. | reverse complement strand
GCTCGGTAGTAGTCGTCTTACCAGCATCGATGTGAGCCATGATGCCGATATTGCGGACTTTTGCGAGATCAAGTGCGGTTGCGGTCGCCATCATTACCACCTGTAGTGAGCAAACGCCTTGTTTGCTTCAGCCATCTTGTGAGTGTCTTCGCGCTTCTTAACGGCGGCGCCCAAACCATTTGATGCATCAATCATTTCGTTAGCAAGACGTTCTGCCATTGACTTCTCGCGACGGAGGCGAGCGTTATCAACTAACCAACGAAGACCAAGTGTCATGGAACGTGCAGCCTTAACTTCGACAGGAACCTGATAAGTAGCTCCACCAACGCGACGTGAACGAACTTCAACGGCTGGCTTTACATTGTCGAGTGCGCGCTTCAATGTGATGACTGGATCTACCTCAGTCTTTGCGCGGCAATTCTCTAGCGCGTCATAAACGATGCGCTCTGCAGTTGAACGCTTTCCATGTGAGAGAACTTTATTTATCAATGCAGTTACGACCGGTGAGTTGTAAACCGGATCTGCAACGACTGGAGATTTAGGAGCGGGACCTTTACGTGGCATTACTTCTTCTCCTTCTTTGCTCCGTAGCGTGAACGAGCTTGCTTACGATCTTTCACACCTTGAGTGTCGAGGGAGCCACGAACGATTTTGTAACGAACGCCAGGAAGATCCTTAACGCGGCCGCCACGAACAAGAACGATGGAGTGCTCTTGAAGATTGTGGCCTTCACCTGGGATGTAAGCAGTTACTTCCATTCCAGATGTGAGACGAACACGAGCTACTTTGCGAAGCGCTGAGTTCGGTTTCTTTGGCGTTGTTGTGTAGACGCGCGTGCATACGCCGCGACGTTGTGGGCTTCCCTTTAGAGCAGGCGTCGTTGTCTTGTCAGACTTATCGACGCGACCCTTGCGGACCAACTGCTGAATTGTTGGCACTACGTATCTCCATCTCGTTCAAACTCCGACCCACGCGGTCGGGTGTGTCGCTCCTGTGGACACAAGGGCGCGAGGCTATAGGAAGCCCCGCGAGACGGTCAAAACGGGTAAGTGAGCCAAACACGCCGCTTTTTAGCCCCCGACACGCCGACGAAAAAGGGGTTAGCCTTTACTTATGGCTAACAAAGTAAAGGCTAAGCGGAACCCTAAAAAGTCCACAGCTCCCCGACCTAGGCGCGGAAGAGCCACCTCATCTCGGATAAGTTCAAAGAACCAGATAACGATCCCGGTGGAGGTGCTGCGAGAGATGTCTTTAAAGCCTGGAGATCGAGTCCAGTTTCATCTCGATAAGGCTAATCGACTAGTAGTTACACCGATTGATAGTGAATGGTTAAAAACTCTTGATGAAGTGCTTGGAAGTATGTCAGGGATGTGGGATGGCTTCGATCTCCGGAAAGAAAGAGAAGAGTGGGACAGCAAATACTTTTAGATTCAACAGTAGTTATCGCAGCTCTGAGTGATACAGACTCGCACTATGTGAATGCCCAAGAAATATTCTCACAAACTTCACGAATGCAAATCGCGGTAAGCGCCGTATCTGTTGGGGAGATCTTGATTCGGCCCTCAGCTGCTGGCGAAGAATCAGTAGAGCTTTTTCTATCTAGGCTCGATAAATTAATTCACCGAATTATCCCGTTCGAGAAAGACCATGCTCGACTGGCTGCTTTGATTAGATCTAAACAGAAGACGACATTTGTGGACTCTATGATTATTGCAACCGCAATCCTCGAGAATCGGACGCTAATTTCCTTCGACCGTAAGATGATGGGTATCTATGAACGTGTTAAGTAGACCGAAACTTCGCGGCATCATCCATTTAGTGATGTCACCTCTAGCTCTAGTAGCTGGTCTTACCCTCGTCACAATCACCTCAGAATTTCGTGGCCGCGTTACCGCAACCATCTTCACCCTTACAGCAGTCTCTCTCTTTACTTGTAGCGCTATCTATCACCGCGTTCCTTGGAGCCCTGCGGCCAAGGCGGTCTGGCGAAGGATTGATCACGCCAATATCCCGCTCCTAATTGCCGGCACCTACACTCCATTTTCGATTTATCTGCTGGAAAAGCAGCAAGCAGTAATACTTTTATCGCTGGTCTGGGGTGGAGCGCTTCTTTCGGGGGCATTCCGAGTCTTCTGGATAACCGCCCCAAAGTGGCTATATCTCCCTATATATCTCGCTCTGGGTTGGGCTGCCTTCATCTACTTCCCTGACTTCTATGAAGCTGGTGGTCCTTTGGTATTCACATTGATCGCCCTTGGAGGAATCCTCTACTCAGCTGGCGCGATCATCTATGCCTTTAAGAAGCCGAACTTCTCGATAAATTGGTTTGGATTCCATGAGCTATTCCATGCACTAACCGCCGCGGCCTTCATCTCACACTTTATTGCTGCGGTCCTTGTTATTGTTCGCTAACTATGAGCGTACATATCGGAGCAGCCAAAGGCGAGATCGCCGAACGAATCCTTCTACCTGGAGACCCGCTAAGAGCGAAATGGGTCGCTGAGAATTACTTTGAGAATGTAAAGCAGTACAACTCGGTAAGAAACATGTTCGGCTACACCGGAACATATAAAGGCGAGCGCGTCTCAGTCCAAGGAACTGGAATGGGACTTCCATCTGCTTCTATTTATGTAACGGAACTGTTTAATGAATACGATGTTCAAGTTGCGATTCGTATCGGAACCGCTGGTGGTATCCAAGATAAAACTAAGGTCGGTGACTTAGTTCTTGCTATGACTGCATCGACTGATTCGAATATCAACCGCCGCTTCACAAATGGTCTCGACTTTGCTCCGCATTGCGATTTCCATCTACTTATGGCTGCATACGAAGCAAGTAAGAAGTTTGAACGCGTTCATGTTGGCGGAGTCTCTTCGATGGATTTCTTCTATGACGAGACCGATTCAGCCAAGAAGCTCCAACAACATGGAGTTCTTGCCCTTGAAATGGAAGCGAACCAGCTCTATTCAATAGCTGCTCGAAAGAACCGACGGGCGCTTGCGATCATGACCATTAGCGACCATGTCTTCACCCATGAAGCGATGGATTCAGAAGCCCGCGAGCGGACTTTGAACGATATGGTCGAAGTCGGACTTCACGCCTTGA
>CAZFQY010000042.1:2568-4070 GCA_964521265.1 uncultured Clavibacter sp. | reverse complement strand
GGCTAATCCCCTACGGCATCACCAATCCGCCATCTACCGGCACGGTAATTCCAGTTACGTAACTGGAGGCATCGCTAACCAACCAGATAAGGGTCGCCGCTAGCTCTTCTGGCTCGCCGAGCCTGCCAGCGGGAGTGAACATCTTGAGCATCTCGACCATGTCCTTCGGCAGCTCGTCGCTCATCTCAGATGGGAAGAATCCAGGCGCAAGTGCATTCACGCGGATCTTCTTCCTTCCTGTCCATTGCGCTGCGAGATCTCGCGTTAAACCAATCAGACCCGCTTTACTCGAGGCATAAGCAGCTTGTGGCAAACCTTGTGGCTTGATTCCCAAGATGCTTGAGATATTCACGATGACGCCACCATCTTTATTCGCTTTCGCAAATGCCTGTGCCATCCAATAAGCGCCCATCAAATTAACATCAAGCACACTTCTAAATTGGTCTGGAGTCTCGCGAGTTGCAGGTACTGCGGTTCCAACGCCTGCGTTATTAACCAAGATATCTGCTTTACCGAATTTCTCGATTGCAAATGCAATTAGCGCATCACACTCTTCTGGTTTAGTTACATCAGTTCGCTTTGCTGCGTACTTGCGACCGGCTGCTTCAACTAACTTGCCGGTTTCTGGAAGGCGATCTTCCCGGCGCGCTCCAAGGACAACATCGGCTCCGGCTTCAGCGAGCGCCTTTGCGAATGCGACTCCGAGGCCCGATGAGGCTCCAGTTACAACAGCGACCTTTCCATCTAAGCGAAAGCGGTCAAGAACACTCATCTTCCCTCTCCTAAATTCTGCGAAGTATGCGTACGGTACTCGCATGGATTTCGGCCTAAGCCCCAAGGCAACCGAATATGCGGCGAAACTGCAAGCCTTTATGGATAAAGAGGTCTTCCCCGCTGAATCGATCTATCACGAGCAGAGGGCGGCTTTCTTCAAAGCCGGCACTCCCCACAAACTCCCACCCATTATCGAGGAGTTAAAGAAGAAAGCTAAAGCGCAAGGACTTTGGAATCTCTTCTTGCCTCACCTTGATCATCACTTGACCGTTACTGATTATGCAACGCTCGCTGAGATAACTGGTTGGTCTCCAGATATCGCACCTGAGGCGATCAATTGCGCAGCTCCCGATACAGGCAACATGGAGTTGCTAGATATGTTTGGAACTGAGGCGCAGAAGAAACAATGGTTAGAGCCACTACTAAATGGTGAGATCCGCTCCGGTTTTGCGATGACCGAACCAGATGTTGCATCAAGCGATGCTCGCAATATCCGCACAAGTATCAAACGCGATGGCGATCATTACGTAATTAATGGAACTAAATGGTGGACGACTGGCGCGATGGATGAGCGCTGCAAGATTTTGATCGTCATGGGCAAGACAAATCCCGATGCAGAAGATCACAAACAACAATCAATGGTCTTGGTTCCGATTGATACCCCAGGCGTTAAGGTGATTCGCAATCTCGATGTCCTTGGCTATGTGGATCAACATGGTCACGCAGAA
>CAZFQY010000042.1:0-2468 GCA_964521265.1 uncultured Clavibacter sp. | reverse complement strand
CAAGCCCACGGTGGCGCAGGCGTTAGCCAAGATACGCCGCTTGCTGCGATGTTTGCGGGCATCCGAGTGCTGCGAATCGTGGATGGCCCTGATGAAGTTCATATCCGCGATCTAGCGAAGTTAGAGCTCAAGCCCTATATCTCATGAGCGATCTGACGCCAGTTCGCGATGAAGATGCCTTCGATATCGCAAAGGTTCATAGCTGGCTAAAGAACTTTCTTGATCTCGAAGAACTCCCTGAAGTCCAGCAATTCCGAAGTGGCGCTTCGAATCTAACTTATCTTTTGAAGTACCAAAATCGAGAGCTAGTTCTCCGAAGACCCCCAGTCGGAACCAAAGCAGTCTCCGCGCACGATATGAAACGTGAATTTCTAATCCAATCTCGTTTGAGACCAGTTTATGAACTAGTTCCGAAAGTCATCGCCCTCTGTGAAGATCACTCGATTCTTGGCTCTGATTTCTACGTGATGGAGCGGATACAAGGCGACATCTTCCGGCGCGATGTTCCACCTTCGTTAACTAAAGAAGATATCGCGATCATGGCCAACAGCCTTGTTGCCGGTCTAGCGCAACTTCACTCAGTCGATTCATCAGTTCTGCAAGAACTAAATAAGGGGCCTGGTTACGTAACTCGCCAAGTTGAAGGTTGGTCTAAGCGTTATCGCAATGCGCTAACTGATGATGTTCCAGATGGTGAAGATGTTATGCGTTGGCTAGATGCCAACAAACCTAAAGATGTCGATTCCTGCATCATTCATGGAGATTGGCGGATCGACAATATGGTCTTCGATCTAGGGCAGAAAAAGCTAGTGGGAGTGCTCGATTGGGAGCTCGCCACGGTAGGTGATCCACTTATGGATCTAGGTTCTGCCCTTGCTTACTGGGTCGATCGTGATGATGATCCCGAATTTGCATCGCTACGTCGCCAACCTAGCCATCTTGAGGGGATGCCCACTCGTAAGGAATTCATCGCCAAATATCTTGAGTTGAGTGGGAGAAGGTGCGATGACTTCACCTTCTATGAAGTCTTTGGACTCTTCCGATTGACCGTGATCATCCAGCAAATCTGGGCTCGCTATCGCGCTGGCCAGACTACTAATCCGGCATTCAAAGGTTTCGGTGTTGGTGTGAACATCCTTATCAATCGTGCGCAAGGATTGATCTCATGAAAGCAGGACGGATAACGGTCTCGACTCGCAGCTTTGAAGTGAAGGAGATCCCGACCCCAAGTGCGACCCATGGACAGGTACGAATCAAAGTTGGTGCGGCGGGCGTTTGTTTATCTGATGTCCACTTCTTAGATGGGACTTTGAAGCCTGGATACTTACAAGGTGATGAGGTGACGCTTGGACATGAAGTGGCCGGAACGATCGATCAAGTTGGCGAAGGAATCGCAAACTTCAAGATCGGTGATCGAGTACTCGTGATTGCTGGTGAGCGTAACGAAAAGAATCAGATCACAACTCTAGGTTTTGATTATGACGGTGGTTATGCCGAATACGTGATTGCAAAAGAATCATTGGTAGTAAAGATTCCAGATAACTTACCCTTCGAACAAGCAGCGATAATCCCCGATGCCGTATCTACGCCATGGGCAGCCATCTCTTCAACCGCGAAGATCCAAGAAGGTGAAACGGTCGCAGTCTTCGGCGTTGGTGGTCTTGGTATCCATGCGGTACAACTCTTGAAGATGATTGGATGTAAGAAAGTGATCGCTATCGACCCACGTAGCGATGCCCGGGCAAAAGCCCTTGAAATTGGGGCTGATTACGCCTTCGACCCAAGCGATGAAGAGTTGAAGAAGCACCGTGGCCTTAACGCCGCCTTCGATTTCGCAGGTGTGACGCCCGTTAGAAAACAAGCGCTCTCGCTTCTAGGTGAGCAAGGTCGGTTAGTCATAGTCGGTATCGCAAATGAGCCGATCACAATCCCAAATGACATGGCCTTCACATATATGCGCACCCAAGTCCTTGGCCATTACGGATCAGAAGCCCATCACACCGAAGAGTTAGTTGACTTTGTTAGAGCTGGAAAATTGAATCTTGCTAAGTCGATCTCTGAAGTCTTGCCTTTAAATCAAGCAGCCCTTGCTCTTGAGAAGTTAGAGAAGAAGATCGGCAATCCAATCCGGATAGTCCTCAAGCCATAAAAAAATCCCCGGTTATCTCTAACCGGGGATTTTTATTACTTCTTAATTAACGCGATCCAGCATCGAACTCATCTAGGCGAACTGCTTCACCTGAACCAGTTGATTCGAATGGCGTGTAGTCATACTCATCGTAAGCGGCATAGACAGCTGCCTTTGCTTCCTCAGTAGGTTCAACGCGGACATTTCTATAACGAGATAGTCCGGTACCTGCTGGGATCAACTTACCGATGATGACGTTCTCCTTAAGGCCTAGTAGCGGATCGCTTCTCTCGGAGAGCGCAGCATCGGTTAGGACGCGCGTTGTCTCCTGGAAGGATGC
>CAZFQY010000041.1:0-7354 GCA_964521265.1 uncultured Clavibacter sp. | reverse complement strand
CCGATTGGGTGCCAAACGGTCTTGTACTCCATGAAGGACAAGATTCGCTTAAGCGATACATCGTTATCAAAACGGTGAATCCGTTTTAAGTTCTCAGTACCAGCTCTCTTTATTTCGCCATCGAGTTTCTTATCGGCGCCGGAGATATCTATTCCATCTACTTCCATATGGCTAGCCAACCAGGGAATCAATTCGCCCTTTTTCCCAGTCAGGATATTCACGACCCCGGCAGGCACATCACTAGTTGCGATGACTTCTGCAAGAGTGATGGCGGAGAGCGGGCTGATTTCGCTAGCAATTAGTACCGCAGTATTTCCACCGGCAATTACTGGAGCTAGGCCTTTAGTTAGCCCAAGCAATGATTCCTTCTCCTCTGCAATAACGCCCACTACGCCGAGTGGTTCTGGGATGGTGAAGTTGTAATAAGGACCAGCAATCGGATTAGTACCGCCCGATGTAGTAGAGATCTTGTCGCTCCATCCTGCGTACCAAACCCATAGATCAATAGCTTCCTGTACTTGTTTCCTTGCTACAGATTCGGTAACGCCTTCAAGGGCCTTTATCTCAGCTACGAATTGTTCGGTTCTTCCTTCGAGCATTTCTGCCATTCGATAGAGGATCTGCCCGCGATTGAAAGCGGTTGCGTGGGACCAGCCTGCGAATGCACCTTTTGCTGCGACAACAGCATCGCGTAAATCCTTACGTGAAGCTAGGGCTGGATTAGCGATGAAGTTGCCCTTCTTATCCTTTAGCTCATAAGAGCGCCCTGATTCACTTCTTGGGAAAGCGCCACCAATGAAAAGTTTGTATGTCTTCATTACATCAATACGCATTACTTAGCTCCTTTTATGTAAGCAGCTAAACCATGGCGACCGCCCTCGCGACCCCAACCAGATTCCTTATAACCACCAAATGGGCTGGCTGGATCAAATTTGTTGAAAGTGTTGGCCCAGATAACACCCGCTTTAAGTTCTTGAGCTGCCCAGAGAATCTTCGAACCCTTCTCAGTCCAGATTCCAGCGGATAATCCAAAAGGAGTGTTGTTTGCCTTCTCAAGCGCTTCTTGCGGAGTACGGAATGTGAGAACAGATAGAACTGGCCCAAAGATCTCCTCGCGCGCAATCCGATGAGCTTGGGTGACGCCGGTGAAGATAGTCGGGGGATACCAGAAACCTTTACTTGGGAGTGCGCATGGTGCGCTCCAGATATTTGCGCCCTCTTTTGTTCCAGAGTCGGAGAGCTCCTTAATCTTTGCTAATTGTGCTGCTGAATTTATCGCTCCAAGATCAGTGTTCTTATCCAACGGATCACCCAAGCGGATCTTTGCCATTCGAGATTGAAGTTTGCTTAAGAAGTCATCAACTATGCTCTCTTGAAGCAACAGGCGTGAGCCAGCACAGCAGACGTGGCCTTGGTTGAAGAAGATTCCATTGATGATTCCTTCAACTGCTTCATCAATCGGAGCATCATCGAAGACGATGTTTGCGCCTTTTCCGCCTAGTTCTAAGGTTGCTGGAATTCCCCGCTCTGCAATCGAGTTGGCAATCAACTTTCCAACCTCGGTAGAGCCGGTAAATGCGACCTTATCAATATCGCTGTGGTTGACCAGAGCCGCTCCAGTCGTTCCATCACCTGTGACGATGTTGACTACTCCAGCAGGTAATTCAGCTTGCTCGCAGATTTGCGCGAAGAGCAACGCAGTCAGCGGAGTAGTTTCCGCTGGCTTAAGTACTACTGTGTTTCCGGTAGCTAAAGCAGGCGCCACTTTCCAGGCCAACATCAAGAGCGGGAAGTTCCAAGGGATTATCTGGGCAACTACACCATAAGGCTTGGGTGAGTTACCGAACCCCGCGTATTCAAGTTTGTCAGCCCAGCCAGCGTGATAGAAGAAATGCGCGGCAGATAAAGGGACATCGACGTCACGCGTCTCGCGGATCGGCTTTCCATTATCTAAGGACTCCAGTACTGCGAATTCACGAGCGCGCTCTTGGAGCAATCTAGCGATTCTAAATAAATACTTAGCTCGCTCTTTCGGTTTAGTTTTCGACCAGACCTTGTTGTATGCAGCGCGTGCGGCCTTTACTGCTTTATCCACATCCGTAGCATCACCTTGAGATACCTTGGCAAGGATCTCTTCTGTCGCTGGATTGATAGATGCAAACTTCTTCTTTGAGTGAGGGGATACCCACTTGCCATTTATGAAGAGACCATATTCGCTCTCGAGTTTCACAATGGCGCGCGATTCTGGCGCAGGTGCGTATTCGAAGATGTTAGAGGCCATAACTAATCCACCGTAACATAATTAGCGCTCGAATATCTGCCATTACTAAGTTTCATACGTTGCATAAGAAGGTCATTTAGCAGCGCACTAGCTCCAATACGGAACAACTCTGGAGTCAACCATTCAGGTCCAGTAGTCTCGTTGACCAATACGAGTTGTTTGATTGCATCCTTCGTGGTTCGGATTCCACCAGCTGGCTTTACTCCGATCTTTCTCCCACTCAAAGCATGGAAATCTCGTACCGCCTCTAGCATCACGAGCACAACAGGGGCAGTTGCTGCGGGGGTGACTTTTCCAGTACTCGTCTTGATGAAGTCAGCACCAGCCAACATCGCAAGATAGGAGGCTTTGCGGACATTGTCATAAGTTGCTAACTCTCCGGTCTCCAGGATCACTTTCAAGTGAGCCTTATCTCCGCAGAGCGCCTTTATCGCTTCGATTTCATCGTATACAGCGCCAAATCTGCCGGATAGAAATGCGCCTCGATCAATCACCATGTCTATCTCAGATGCACCGGCATCAATCGCATCTTTAGTGTCGCGTAACTTCACTTCCATAGATGCTCGTCCGGAGGGAAATGCGGTGGATACCGCTGCGACTGGAAGTGTTTCCCCACCAATTGAATCCAAATACTCACGTGCAATCTTGACCATATCGTTGTAGACACAGATTGCACCAACATGCGGCACAGTTGGATCACTTGGATCTGGTCTAACAGCCTTAGCGCAGAGCGAACGAACTTTTCCGGGGGTATCTGCACCCTCAAGTGTTGTTAGATCAACCATACTTATTGCAAGATCAATCGCCCGCGCCTTACTCGAGGTCTTGATGCTTCTAGTAGCAAGCATGGCCGCCCGTGATTCTGCGCCGACCTTATCCACTCCCGGCAAGTTATCTAGAAATGCCTTTAGCGAACTTTCAGAACCATCAATCAACCTGTTCATGTGCTTACGCTACCGCCATCAATCCTCTAAATTCGCGTTCTAGCGAATCCAAGATTGGTTCTGCTTCTATCTTGGTCTTGGAGACAACCTCGATGTAGCACTTAATTTTCGGCTCTGTTCCACTTGGACGGACAATCACTCGATACTTGTCATCGAGCCAGATTCGTACCCCATTAGTAGGTGGGAGATCATCTTTCGGCTTCTCGAGGTCATCGAATGAAGTTATTGTGAAAGTGCCGATTTCTGTCGGGAGATCACGACGGAGTTTGCCCATAATCTTTTCAATATCTTCAATGCTTTTGGTGCGCACCGATATCTGCCGAGTGCCATGGAATCCATACTTTCGCCAGATATCAGCTAGAAAATCAGCAATTCCTATTCCTTGCCTCTTTAGATCGGCGGCTAACTGAGCAATCACTAGGGCGGCGCTAATGCCATCTTTATCATTTACGGAATCGGCATCGACGGCATAACCCAGAGCCTCTTCATATCCAAACCGCAGTTTTTCTACCTTGGCAAGATATTTAAAACCAGTCAGAGTCTCCACGAAAGGGAGTCGATACGCATGAGCAATCTTTTGGAGAATTGATGACGAGACGATTGAGTTAGCGAGTACATTTTTCTCGCTAGAGGCCTGGGTTGCCAGATACTCACCGAGAATCGCTCCAACTTCATCACCCCGCAGCATGCGCCAACCATCATCATTTATTGCCACCGCACAGCGATCGGCATCTGGGTCGTTTGCGATTACGAGATCGGCGCCGACCTCTCGAGCTAATTTGAGAGATAGATCAATCGCTCCAGGTTCCTCAGGATTTGGGAAAGCGACCGTTGGGAAATCAGGATCTGGCTCTGCTTGCTCAGACACCAAGATGGGTTGATCAAACCCAGCGGTAGCAAATACCTTCAAGATGGTCTCTTTACCAACGCCATGCATTGCGGTGTAGACGATCTTCAACTTCTCTGGATTGCGAGCTAGCTTTGCAGTTTCATTTACGTAATCGGTGACGATTTCTTCATCTAGAACTGTCCAAGTATTACCTCGTCTTACGGTGTTCAAGTTTGGCGTCAATGCGATCTCCGCTGAAATCTCACCATCAATCGGTGCGATTATCTGGGAACCTTCATACCTCACACCTTTTACAGTCCCACCCAAGTAGACCTTGTAACCATTATCTTGCGGTGGATTGTGGCTAGCGGTAACCATAACTCCAACATCACAGCCGAGCTTTCTTACCGCAAATGCCAGGACGGGAGTAGGGAGTGGTCTGGGAAGCACAAATACTTGCAAACCTGCACCACTCATAATCTCCGCAGTATCGCGAGTGAAATCCTCAGATCCATAACGAGCATCGCGACCGATGACTATCGACTTTAGGGCGTTCTTTCGCATGAATTGTGAGAGTCCAAATGCAGTCTTGGAGACAACAGAGCGATTCATACGTGATGGCCCAGGTCCTAGTGGGCCGCGTAATCCAGCTGTTCCAAATTCTAGAAACCCCTGGAAGCAAGCCTTCAATTCATCTACTGAGCCGGAATCCAACCAACCTTGCAAGGTGGCTCTCGTCTTTGGATCTGGATCATCTTCAATCCATGCCAGAACTTCATTTCTTAGCTGCTCGGTTAGCGTCGCGGACATATTTAAGAGACCTTCAAGAGATTCTCCAGCAATTTGCCTACTTTTTCGGCGGAAGCTTTACCAGCAGCGATTACTTCTTCGTGACTCAATTTATTCTTAGACAGGCCCGCCGCCGGATTTGTGACGAGTGAGATTCCAATTACCTCAGCGCCCATTGCATGTGCTGCAATCGCCTCAGGAACAGTCGACATTCCAACTAGATCAGCTCCTAAGATTCCAATCATCTTTATCTCTGCTGGAGTTTCGTAAGTTGGGCCGGGCCAGTGTGCATACACCCCTTCGACCAGAGATTGATCAAGAGACTTTAATTGTGCGCGAAGTCGAGCGCTATATACATCCGTCAAGTCAACGAAGTTCGCGCCCTTGATCGGGGAGATTCCGGTTAGTGAGATGTGATCACGAATCAAAACCGGTTGCCCGACAGAGTATGAGGGGTTGATTCCACCACAGGCATTAGTCAAGACAACGATTTTTGCACCAGCAGATACCGCTGTCCTAACGCCATGCACAACCGCATCAATACCTTTACCTTCATAGAGATGAGTTCTTCCAAAGAAGATGAGGATGTTCTTATTGTTTATCGTGTAAGAGGAGATGTGACCGCCATGTCCAGCTACGGTAGAAGTATTGAAACCAGTTAACTTTGACATCTCGATTCGATGAGTTGGTTCACCAAAAATACCTGCGGCATCGCTCCATCCAGAGCCAAGGGTGAAGGAGATCTCATGATGTGACTTACCGGTTATCTCGGCAATTTCCGCTGCAGCCTTTTGAGCGGTAATAAAGGGATCACTCTTAGGTTCTGACATCTGCCTACCGTATCGCCCGATTGCGAAGTTCTGCAATGTAATCATCAGGAGCCCCAGCCTCGATTGCAGCAGCGATCATGATCTCTAGGTAACGACCAGAAGGCTTTCCGCCCTCGAAAGAATTCAATACATATACGTAACAAAGTTGAGTTCCAGCCATTGTCTCAACTCGTACTCGTATCTTTCGATAGAGGTCTGTTGTGACACCCTCCCATTCATCAAGAGATGACTCGTCCTGTTTGGTTAGGTCATATATAGAAACGAATACTGATCCAGTTGAATCTTCAGCAAGAGTTGCGACTGATCCCTCCCAGCCAATCTCCTCGCCGCCGAATGTAACTCGCCAGCCGCGTATCCAGCCAGTACCTAAGTGGGGAGAGTGGGGAGCGCGCTGCAACATCTGTCTTGGATCGAGATTAGAACCATATGCAGCGTAGAGCGTCATCTTCTATTCCATCTCTTCTTAATCATCAATTCTTTGCTACGAAATCGAACCAGTCATAACCAAGGGAAGTAATCGCTCGCTTTAGTAGGGGAAGTGATAAGCCGATCACATTTGATGTCTCGCCTTCGATCCTATTGATAAAGGGAGCGCTCTTACCGTCGAGGGTAAAACCGCCAGCAACATTCAATGGTTCACCAGTATCTACATAAGATTCAATCTCTGAATCACTCATCTTGGCGAAGTGAACTCGGGTAGCTGCGATGTCACTAACTTCGACTTCTTTAACCGTGTCGATTATGCAATGTCCGGTATAGAGAACCCCAGAATTGCCCCGCAGTAGCTTTGCGCGCTCGATTGCACGTTCTCGAGTAATCGGTTTTCCAAGTGATTCACCTTGGAATTCAAATGTGGAATCGCAACCAATGATTATTGCTGGGTAGTCGATCATTTTTTTTACGGTGTGCGCCTTGACGATAGCAAGTGCAAGCACAAGCTCACTGGGCGAAAGCTTTGCGTAGGCTGAATCCTCCTCATCTACACCGCTAACGAGGATTTCGGGTGAGAGTCCGCTGCTCTCCAATAGGCGGCGCCTTGATGGTGATGCTGAGGCCAGAACGATTTTTGGGAGCACGCTCTCGATTCTATCTTGAGGTATCTTCACATTATGGCGCCCAAAGTTAAGGTCGAAACCGGAGTAATTCCCTACTTCGAACGCGCTGCTGCCGAACTTGGGATTGAGATCTCTGCGTACCCTGTCGAATCAATCTTGAGGGACGAAGAGCATCTGGCAGTCGTAGCAATTAGCTCTGCCCGTAGCCAGATTGCCACTTACCCAGCGGTTCGAATTAGTCATTATCGCAATAGGACTTGCATCACGCATTTGGAGAGTGGCCATGAATTCTTGAGCAATCTACAACGGCTAGTTAATGAGCGAGTGCGAAGAGATCATGTTGAGGGTGTTGCCACCTTCATCTTCTCGACCGATGGTGAGTTATTGACGATTCAAGATCAGATTGGTGTTGAGTCCCTATGGAGCCTTGAATACTCGTCTACTTCAATATTTGATAATGCTATTCGCGCAGCAAATGATCTTCCACTGGGAAGAACTGATTTGATTGATCGAGAATGGTTGGTTATGAATTTTGACGCTCCAAAGAGTTTAGATATGACCCAACCATTTCTTCATCTCTTTGCGCATGAGCCCGGATATCGAATCAATAAATCAACAAGCCACTC
>CAZFQY010000040.1:0-7400 GCA_964521265.1 uncultured Clavibacter sp. | reverse complement strand
ACCGGCGACCTACCGCTTAGGAGGCGGTTGCTCTATCCACTGAGCTACAAGGACATATCTGAGAATTATCTAATAATAATTGAGCGTATTTACACGAAAAATTGCTTTAAAAATTGACTTGAGTTAAACTCCGTTCAAATCTCGTTTGGAGTTGATTTCACCATGAAAGCGCTGGTAATAGGTGCTGGTGGCGTCGGTAGAGCGATTATCAATATCGCATCACGGAGATCTTTCATATCTTCGCTGGTCATCGCTGATCGAACCCTGGCACGTGCCCAAGAGGCTGTTTCAAGGGTCAAAGACCCCCGTTTTTCGGCTGCCCAAGTAAATGCTGCCGAGCTTGAGGATCTCCGGGAGTTGATCCGTAAGGCCGATCCCGATGTAGTCATCAACGCGGTCGATCCCCGGTTTGTGATGCCGATCTTCTTAGCCTGCGAAATTGAGAATACAAATTACATCGATATGGCGATGTCGCTATCTCGCCCTCACCCTCACTACCCACACACCGAAACTGGCGTTAAGTTAGGTGATGAGCAATTCGCTCGCGATTGGAATTGGGAAGAACGAAAGATCTTTGCGCTAGTCGGTATGGGCGTTGAACCTGGAATGAGCGATATCTTCGCGAAGTATGCGAATGATGAGATGTTCAGCCGGATTGACTCGATCACAATCCTGGATGGCTCTAACTTACGAGTTGAAGGTGCAGACTTTGCTCCATCGTTCTCGATCTGGACGACTATTGAAGAGTGTCTGAATCCGCCTTTGGTTTGGGAGGATGGTCGTGGCTGGTTTACTACCCCACCATTTAGCGAGATCGAGGTATTTGATTTCCCTGAAGGTATTGGTCCAGTTGAGTGCGTAAATGTTGAACACGAAGAGGTCGTTCTAATCCCTCAGAAAATCGATGCCAAGAAAGTTAATTTCAAATATGGTCTCGGTGCTGAGTTCATCCAAATCCTTAAGACAATCAACATGCTTGGTATGGACCGGAAAGAGAATGTCGAAGTGCAGGGTGTTTCTGTTGCGCCAAGAGATCTTCTCGCAGCATCACTTCCTGATCCGGCGACTCTTGGTTCGCGCATGAAGGGCAAGACTTGTGCGGGAGCGTTGGTCCGCGGACTTGATAAGAGCGGTGAACCAAAAGCTGTCTACATCTATAACGTTGTCGATAATGAATGGTCGATGAAGGAATATGGTGATCAAGCCGTTGTCTGGCAGACCGCGGTAAATCCAGTTATCGCTATGGAACTCATCCACAAAGGAGTTTGGAAACCACTCGGTGTAAACGGCCCAGAATGGTTCGATCCGAAGCCTTTCTTGAAGCTAATGGAGGAATACGGGACTTCTTGGCATATCCGTGAGGAGTCCACTGCCGGTATCGTGAAGTAGTGGCCACGCAGACCCAAAGACCAATCGCTTTAGTAACCGGAGCGACTGCTGGTATCGGTGCAGCTTTTGCTGAGCACCTTGCGCAACTCGGCCATGACCTAGTTATCACTGCTCGTGATTTGGCGCGGCTTGAAGCAGCTTCGATTGAGCTACGAAACAAATATGGAGTTGAAGTTGAAGTAATCAAAGCAGATCTTGCCACCAATGAGGGAATCAAGACGATTGAGTTACGACTAGAAAATAGAAGTAGACCAGTTGAGGTTTTAATTAACAACGCTGGCTTTGGAATCAATAAAAGCTTTGCGGTTAGTGATCGTCAAGCTGAGAATGATCTCTTGGATGTATTGGTAAGAGCACCGCTGCGGTTCATGCATGCGGTTCTTCCCGCTATGAAAGAGCGCGACAGCGGAACTATCATCAATGTCTCGAGCGTGGCTGGTTGGATTGCAGGAGGCAGCTACAGCGCCGCGAAGTCCTACTTAACCGTCATGAGTGAGTCCCTACATACAGAACTACTTGGAACAAATGTGAAAGTACACGCTCTATGTCCTGGCTTTACCCGCACTGAATTCCATCAACGAGGTCGTATGAAGATGACCGGTCTGCCCGAATTCCTATGGCTCGATGCAAGAGAGGTTGTTGCGACTGCTTGGCAGAGCGCCCAAAAAGGTAAGGCGCTCTCTATCCCCGGCTCCCAGTACAAGATGCTCACTCTCTTGATGCGATATGTACCTCGCCCAATCGTGAGAAAAGTGGGAATGAACGCCCGCAAGCGTCAGCGCTGAGGGTCTTTCTCAGCAAACTCCTTACTTTCTGTGGAGATTCGTTGAGCAAATATTGACCCCCAAACCTTTAAGATTCTTCTTAAGTTAATGCTTCATCTCTGGGAGGAATTGTGCGAGTTTCATTCGTAAAGATTGGTAAGAAAGCCACTGTCGTTGCCGCTATGGCACTTCTAACGACCACAACTTCCTTCATCCCTGCTGAGGCTGCCGCTAAAGCGGGAGCTCGCTGCACAAAGGAAGGCGCCACCACAAGAATCGGCGGCGATCGTTATGTCTGCACTAAGAACCCTCGCTTCCCAAATGAGAGAAGGACCTGGGTCTGGGTTGGTTGCATCCAAGCAAATACTCTTTATACCGATTCTGTTAAGCGCCTCGATACATTGAAGGCTGGTTTGTTGACCGCTAAGGCAAAGCTTGATGAGTTGACCGCAGAGCTACCTGCAGCTGAAGCTAAGGCGAAGGAATTTGATGCCAAGATCGCAGCGACTCAAGTCAAACTTGATGCTGCAAAGGCAAACTATGAAGAGAACAGAGTTAAGGGGACTGCGTACGCAAGGGCAACTGAACAGTGGAATAACGCTGTTAAGAGCTACGAGCGTGCGATTGCCGGATTTAAGCGCGCAGCCGATAACTGGCGCGAGAAGAGTTCTGATGTGACCGCACAACAGAAGCGGTTAGATCTTCAGAGCCAGACAATTGCTGCCTCCGAGGTAGAGATCAGATCAAACCTAAAGGGACGCAATCAAGCCTGCCAGCGCGGCTTGTAAAAACTATCCGACAGTAACTCGGGTCTTCGTCGCCTTAACTGGAACTGTACGTAGATCTCTCTTTGCTGGACCTACCTGTACTTTGCCATCTACGGCGAACTCAGCGCGGTGTTCTGGGCATACCCACTTATCACCGCTAAGAATCACTTTCTCTCCTTCATGAGTACATGAGAGGCTGATCGCGCGGAAACCATTTACCGCATTAGAGGTACGCACCAAAGCAAGCGCTCGTCCAGTGCCATCTTGAAATTGAACAACTCCACCAACTGTACGAAGAGCACGATTTGATGCTAATCGAATCTCTACCTTCCCGTTCGGTAGCACCTTCACACCAGTTGCTGCAATAGCTTTATCAGGTACAAATCCCAGCGTGAGGACTGCGAGACCGCAAAGTAGCGAACGTCTAGATAGAGAATTCTCGTTTTCCATGTTTCACCTTTCATTACTCTTCAATGATGAGAATCTACTCCTCATTAAGATGGCTTGCCACCGGCCTACTTCTCTCCTATTTGATTCTCAGATTCTTTTCAGAGCCGACCTGGTGGAGTGAATTACTGCTCTATAACTCTGTTCTAATTGCGGCAATCATCGGCATTCTATTGACGCCTTTGCCCGATGATTACCTTGGACAAAGAGTGATGGCACTCGCACTATTCGCATGGGGCATTGGATCAGTTTCATCTTCAATCGACTCATTCTTCAAGACCGAATTGAGCATTCTCTCTGAAGTTACATACTCGCTCTTCTACCCACTTGCGATTTTTGGGGCAATTAGGTCACTTCGAAATCAAGATAAGAGTCGTCGGCTCGAATTGATTGATACCTTAGTCATTGCACTTAGCGGCACCACGCTTCTCTCTACTCTCTTTCTCAACCCTGCTGCATCAGAGATATCAGGTACCCAATATGAAGTCTTCTTGACGATTGTCTACCCAGTCGGAGACTTAGTACTACTACTCACTGTGATCGGGATTGTCATCCTGCAGAGACTTACATCGAGGAACTCACTCTTCTTGATTGGCGTCACGATCTTCACCGTCAGCGATTTCTACTATCTATGGTTAAGCCAGAATGATGATTATGTATTTGGAAGCTTGAGCGATGCTGGGTGGTTATTAGGGTTTGTGCTAATTGCCCATAGTTACTGGTTTCCTGCCGATGAAGAAGAGCATCCACGTACTTTTAACCCGACAATTGTGACGCTAGCGCTGGTTCTTAGTTCTGTCATTCTTGCCATCTCAGTCCTCAGACCCGAATATTTCCCGCGCTTTGTACTAATTCCTGCCTTCGCAACGATCGCGCTCGCATTCTTGCGCATGGCAGTAGCGATGGCTGATGCCCGAAAGATGAGCGAAGAACAGATACTGGCCCGAACTGATGAACTAACTGGCCTTGCTAATCGCCGTCGATTTATCTCTGAGTTCGAAAAGTTCCAGAAAGCTCCCGGATCGCTACTCATACTCGATCTAGATGGCTTCAAACCGGTCAACGACCAACTCGGCCATGAGGTTGGAGACCAACTCCTAGCTCAAGTCGCTCAGCGCCTCGATCGAGTGATGCCTCGTGGCGCGCTTCTTGCCCGGCTAGGTGGAGATGAATTCGGCGCTTTAGTACCTGGCCACGATGGCGTAGAAGTGGCTGTCGCGCTACGCGCCACTTTGGAGTTCCCATTTAGCGTGGCGGGACATGAGATCAAGTTAGGCGTATCTATCGGGGAAGCATTTAGCGCAAGCGAGAGCGATGGCCAGAGCCTGCTCCGACGGGCAGATGAAGCGATGTATAGAGCCAAGCGAGAAAAAATCGGGATAGCTCGAGCCAGATGAATTTGGCCCACAAGGTATTGGGTCGTAAAGTTCATGCGTCCAAACGTCCACATCGAACGGGGTGAGATTCTCACATCTCCAATAGGAGGTCCTAATTGTCAGCACGCTTCACCAACAAAGTACTAATTCTCGGAGCAGGTTCAGTCTCCCAATCAGTTCTACCTCTTCTAATCGAGCATCTTGTAGATGCAAAACAGATAACAATCATGGATCAACGCGACAATCGCTCGCGAGTCCAGAGCGCACTTGATCAGGGCGCAACCTATGTTCAAGATCAGATAACTCGTGGAAATCTCGATGCCCAGCTATCGAAATACCTAAAGGCTGGCGACTTCCTCCTTGATCTTGCCTGGAATATCGATGCCAACACAATTTTGCAATGGTGCTACGACCATGGCGTTCTTTACCTAAATACTTCTGTCGAAGAGTGGGATCCATATGAGGGTGGTTCGAATAAACATCCGCTAGAGCGAACCCTCTACTACCGCCACATGCGGATGCGCGATATGAAATCTCGTTGGACCAAGACCGGCGCGACCGCCATCGTCGAACATGGCGCAAATCCCGGTCTCGTCTCTCATCTCGTTAAGAAATCCTTGGTTGATATCGCAACTCGCGCACTCAAGGAAGGTAAAGCAGGCGGTGATGTTGAAACTGCACTAGTGAATGAGAATTACCAGAGCCTCGCACATTCGCTGAATGTGAAGGTAATTCACATCTCCGAGCGCGATACCCAGGTAACCAATAAACCGAAGCAATGGGGCGAATTCGTAAATACCTGGTCAGTTGAAGGTTTCTATGAAGAGGGTGTAGCTCCAGCTGAGCTTGGTTGGGGAACCCACGAAAAGACGCTTCCAACAAATGCTTACGAGCACCCTTCTGGTCCAAAGAATCAGATTGCAATCGCTCAACCTGGAGCGACAACTTGGGTTCGTTCATGGGTGCCTCATTTCGAGATACAAGGAATGGTCATCCGACACGGTGAGGCATTCACTATCTCTGATCACCTAACAGTTTGGGATAACGGAAAGGCGATCTATCGCCCGACTGTTCATTATGCATATTGCCCATCCAATGAGGCGATTGTTTCCATGAAAGAGCTTGAGATGCTCAATTGGGAGCTACATAAGAACCAACGAATCATGAATGATGAGATCACAAGCGGCGATGATCGCCTAGGAGTTCTTCTGATGGGCCATCCCTATAAATCATGGTGGACTGGATCCCTTCTAAACATCGAAGATTCACGGAAGCTCATTCCTGGTCAATCTGCAACAACTGTTCAAGTCTCATCTGCAGTCTATGCAGCCGTTGCTTGGGCGATGAAGAATCCAAATGCAGGGCTACTAGTCCCAGATGAACTTCCTTGGCGAGAAGTACTTGGTTACGCCGAGAAGTATTGGGGTGGAATCCACTCTGAGGCTGCAGATTGGGATCCGCTAGTTAATCGTCGGGATCTCTTCGAAGGTTGGAACGATAAGAAGGTAGATCGCTCTGATCCTTGGCAGTTCTCTAACTTCCTGGTTTAAGTGGTTTAACCGCTTTTATCTCTTCGAGCCGCGCCAAGGACTCTAACCGCTCCTTGGCGTGGTCGACGATTGGCTCTGGATAACCTTTCGAGAGCCCATCAATCACAGCCCAAGGTTCATGGATATCTTCACCACTTAGATGCGCTAACTCTGGGATATATCGTTTTATATAGATGCCATCTGGATCGAAACGACGCCCTTGTTCGATTGGGTTGAAGACTCGGTAATAAGGCGAAGCATCGGTACCGCATCCAGCGGTCCACTGCCAACCATGGGAATTCGAAGCCACATCGTTATCAATCAAGTACTTCATGAAGAAATTAGCGCCATGCTGCCACTCGATATGTAGGTCCTTCACCAAGAAAGAAGCGACGACCATCCGAGTCCGGTTATGCATCCAACCCTCTTTGACTAGCTGGCGCATTGCAGCGTCTACAAATGGATAGCCCGTTCGACCTTCGCACCACGCTTCGAACTTCTTTCCTGGCTTGTCATAGCGCATCTTCTTGAATTTAACATCGTAATAATCTCGAGAGGTATGAGGATTGTTATGAAGCACATCGGCATAGAACTCGCGCCAAGCAATCTCTTTCCGATACACCTCATGACCCTTGTTATCACCTAGAACATTGAGCATTGTCCGTGGATGTATCTCGCCCCAACGAAGATGCGGACTCATCCGACTTGTGCCTTCGATTCCTGGGATATTTCGCGCATCACCATATTCGTTTGACGCACGTTTGATGAAATCTTTGTAACGCTTCAAAGCAGCAGCCTCACCTGCTTCTTGAATCTCAACATTCTCGCTCTTATCCCAATCCGGTAGTTGGTGATCGGCCTTAGTTGGCATTACCCATTTAGGATTCTTCGGAGCTGCAACTGGTTTACGCCAACCATGAGCGCTCCATGCGCGATAGAAAGGTGTGTAAACGCGATACGGGGTTCCATCATCCTTAAGCACCCTTCCCGGCGCTACCGCATAACCGCTACCTAGTTGCGACAATTCGATTCCAGCCTTATTCAATCTCTCATCGACTGCGTTGCCATATGGCGCAAATGGGAAGGCGCAATGAATCGAAGTAGCACCATATTTCTTCTTCAAATTAG
>CAZFQY010000039.1:0-7520 GCA_964521265.1 uncultured Clavibacter sp. | reverse complement strand
AGTGAGTTCGAATCCCTCGGTGGCCACGGAGTAGCCGCTCCTAGTGCAAATAGATTCGGCTCAATCTCTCCTACCTCAGCTAGTGATGTAAGTGAAGAGATAAGTGAGTTCTTAAGTGATCAAGATTTGATCCTCGACGGTGGATCCTGTGATGTTGGTGTCGAGTCGACGATTATCGACTGTAGTCGAGAGCTTCCTCGGATTCTTCGTCTAGGTGCGGTTACCGAGGCGATGATTGAAACTGTAACTCCTATTGATGCCGATAGTGATCTTGAGGAGATCCGCGTCTCTGGCTCGCTTACTCGACACTATTCACCGAGAGCAAAAGTAGTGGCTGATAGAGAAGCGGAGTCTGGTGAGGGACTCATTGCACTTTCAGATATCCCAACTCCGAATGGTGCGATCCGATTGAGCTCACCTAATTCGATAGAGGATTTTGCTCGCTCTCTATATAGCGCTTTTCGCAAGGGTGATTCAGAGGGATTGAAAGTCATCGTTGTTACACCACCGAGAGGTGATGGATTGGCAGCTGCGATTAGAGATCGAATAATGAGAGCAAGTGCTCATTAGTTATTGCGCCAAATCTCAGGATTAAAGGGATAGATTTTGCCCATGAGAAAAATAATCGCATCCGTATCTGCCGTATTCCTTGCCCTTGGACTAGTGGCCTATAGCGCCCTTCCCGCTAGCGCTTCAGAGAACTCCAAGCACATTACTGTGACTGGTGTTGGAACATCCACTGTCACTCCGGATTCGGTCCGCTTCTTCGCATCTGTTTCAGTGATTGCAAAGAGCAACAAGGAAGCTCTCGCAAGCGCATCAAGGTCAGCGACCGCTGTACGAGGTGCACTTCGCGATAACGGAATTGCGACAAAAGACATCAAGACTTCATCATTGACGGTCTATCCCGAGTACAACTACTCGCAAGATAAAGGTCAAGAGTTGGTTGGTTATCGCGCCACACAATCATTCACTGTAGTTATCCGAAAGGCAGATAACGCTGGCGCCGTAATTGATGCAGTCGTTAGTGCTGGTGGCGATGCAGTCCAGATAAATGGCATCTCGCCATTCTTATCAAATGGCGCTGCTGCAACCGAGAAGGCTCGTGAAGCTGCGGTAGCAGATGCACGCGCCAGAGCGAACTCCTATGCAAAATATCTAGGAGTTTCACTTGGTCGCGTTATCTCGCTAACTGAAGTGAGCGCTCCGGTCTATAACTTCCCAGTTATGGCGAAAGGCGCGTTAGCGGAAGACGCTACTCAGATTGATCTTGGCGAGACTGAAGTGACTGTGACCGTGACGGTGAGATGGGGTCTCAACTAGAGCTTTGAAATCAGCTCTAGGTAACTAGCGGTAACTTCACCAGCATCAAACTTTGGTTCGATGCTTTTAGCCGTACCGATATTCCAATCTGCTTGACCTGTGAGAGCCCATGCAGCTTGGCGAGCGGCGCCATCTGCAACATATTCACCAGGTGGCGGAAGTTGGATCTCACTCTGGAACATCGAGGCTGCGATCTCTTGAACCGCCTCGCTCTTTGCTGCTCCGCCAATTAAGAGGATTCGCTCGGCAGTGAATCCTTCCCGTTTCAGTGCCTGTGCAGCGAAAACCATTCCAGCGATCACACCTTCGATCGCAGCTCGAGCAAGATTTTCGGCGCTCAAGTTCTCATGAGTGATTCCGCTGTATGAGCCACGAATATCAGGGCGATTCGGGGTCCGTTCGCCATCAAAGTGTGGCAATAAGCGAAGGCCCTCAGCGCCACTCTTTGCACTAAGTGCGAGCGCAGCGAACTCATCAAGATCTACCTTCAATAACTTAGCAACGCTTGCAAAGATCTTTGCGGCGTTCAATGTGCAGGCAAGAGGTAAGAAGTTCCCAGTCGCATCAGCGAACCCGGCAATCTCTCCTTTGGGATCCTTAGTGGGAGTCTTTGATACAGCGAAAGCGGTTCCACTAGTGCCGAGTGAGATGATCAAGTCGCCGACTTTGGCATTAAGACCAAGCGCTGCTCCAGCATTGTCACCGGCACCCGCAGCAATAGGTATTCCAGTTCTCGTAGCTCCACCAAATGCATTCGGCGCAACTAGCTTAGGAAGTCTTATCCCACTCTTTCCACGAGCTGCGAGTTCGAGGATATCCAGCTCATATTGATTTGATACCGGATTGAAATAACCAGTTCCTGATGCATCAGAGCGATCGGTGAAGAGATGATCTATATCGGTTGAGCCACTAAGTCTCCAAGATAACCAATCATGGGGAAGTGCAACAGCAGCAAGTTTTGCGGCGTTCTCTTTCTCGTTATCAGCTAACCAACGAACTTTGCTTGCTGTGAATGATGCGACCAACTTGGATCCAGTTCGGATATGGATATCAGGAACTTCACTATTCAATTCCTCTGCTGCTTTAGCTGATCTAGTGTCATTCCAGAGGAGCGCATCTCTAATCACCGAGCCATCTGCATCGAGTGCAACCATCCCATGTTGTTGACCAGCGATTGAAATGGCATCAATCTTCTTATCTCCAACCGCAGCTAGCGCTTTATCAAGTGCGCTTTCCCAGGCATGCGGATCAACCTCAGTTCCATCGGGATGTGGTGCAGAAGATTGTGCGATCAATTCACCCGATGCGGCATCCCGCACGACAACCTTTACTGATTGGGTCGATGAATCGACGCCGGCAACAAAAGGCATTGTCGCTTAAAACGCACCAATCAAATACTCAAGAGCGAGTTGATCAAGTTCTTCGTAGTGATAGCCACGCTTTCCAGCGCTCTCGACATCAAAGCTCTCTCCTTGAATATCGCGCCAACTCTCACCAGCTGAGATAGTCGGTTGAAGGAGCTCGGTTACTCCTGATCTCTCTAGCGCTGCCTTTGTCCGTGGATCGTTACGGAAGGCAGTTGCGCGCTCTTGGAGGATTAGATAGGTCCGCATATTTGCAGATGCGGATGCCCAAACACCTTCATCGCTCTCAGTACGCATCGGCTTGTAGTCGAAATGCTTTGGGCCGTCGTACTTGTAGCGATCGAGTAGATCAACAAGGAAGAAAGCGGACTTTAGATCACCATGTCCAAATACGAGATCCTGGTCGTACTTCGGTCCATGCTGTCCATTTAGATCTATATGGAATAACTTCTTGTGATAGAGCGCTTGTCCGATTCCATGGACGAAGTTCAAGCCCGCCATCTGTTCGTGGCCAACTTCTGGATTTAGACCTACTAATTCCGGATGCTCTAAGGAATTTATGAACGCTAACGCATGCCCAATAGTGGGAAGGAAGATATCGCCACGTGGTTCATTTGGCTTTGGCTCCAAAGCAAACTTGATGTCATATCCCTTGTCGATCACATATTGACCAAGCACATTGAAAGCTTCACGCATTCTCTCCAGTGCGACTACCGGATCTTTACCGATATCTGTTTCAGCGCCTTCTCTTCCACCCCAACAGACATAAGTCTTCGCACCCAACTCGACCGCAAGTTCAATATTCGTCATTACTTTACGGATTGCGTATCGGCGAATATCGCGATTATTCGAGGTGAACGCGCCATCTTTGAATACTGGATGGCTAAAGAGATTAGTTGTCGCCATCGGAACTTTCATTCCAGTCGATTCGAGCGCTTTCTTAAAGCGCGCAATATGGGCGGCGCGTTCGCTGATACTGGAACCAAAAGGAATCAGATCATCATCGTGGAAGGTAACTCCGTAAGCACCGCGATCTGCGAGCTCGCTTACGGTGCGGACTGGATCAAGAGCAGCTCTTGTCGCGTCACCAAATGGATCGCGGGCTTGCCAACCGACGGTCCAAAGACCGAATGTGAACTTATCTGAAGGGTTTGGGTTTCTCATGGGGCCAAGCCTATTCATTTGCAGAGATAACTAGAATACGAAGGTGCTAGAGAAATCTGAACGCCCTTGGGGGCGTTATGAGGTCCTACAAGAAAGCCCTACTCATAAGGTCAAGTGCATCTGGGTACTTCCTGGAAAACGTCTCTCCTATCAGCGCCATAAATACCGCGCTGAGCACTGGTTCATCGTTGCTGGAGATGCCGAAGTAACCATCGATGGCGCTGTGCGAAGGATTAGCGCTGGCGAGTCAGTCGATTTTGGAATCGGTGTTGCACATCGCATCGCAAATGTAGGTACTACCGATGTGATTTTTGTAGAAGTCCAAACCGGAACTTACTTCGGCGAAGATGATATCGAACGCTTAGAGGATGACTTCGGAAGGGCTAGCTCTTAATCCGCTCTCGGTAGTAATAAGCGCTTGATTTAGGAATCCGTTTCTGGGTCGCGTAATCAACATAGATAAGGCCAAAGCGCTTGGCATATCCATACGCCCACTCGAAATTATCTATCAAGCTCCAGGCGAAGTAACCACTAATGGGAACTCCGGCATCTTTCGCTTTGAACATCGCATCAAGGTGGCGCTCCAGATAGCTGACTCGATTCGGATCATCAACCTTTCCATCAATAACTACATCATCCCAAGCCGATCCATTCTCGGTAATGAAGATTTCCTTCGGTGAATAATCATTATGAATTCGCTTTAATAGATCAGTAAAAGTTCCGGCATGAACCTCCCAACCCATCCCAGTCCTTTCCACTCCAGGAGCAGTGACTTGTTTGTAGGGAAGCGGTTTCGCAGTTCGGTCATAAGCGACGGTCTGGCGGAAGTAATAATTAAGTCCTAGGAAATCGAGCGGTGTAGAGATTGTCTCCATATCACCGGGATGAATTGGGACCTCTTTACCGAACGCTTCGACGATATCCCTCGGATAAGAACCCTTGAATACAGGATCGCCAAACCAACGATTATCGAAACCATCTGCAAGGGTCACTGCTAAGGCATCTTCAGCTGAGTCACCGAGCGTTATTGCAGGCGTGAAATTAAGTGTTATTCCTACCTTGAAATCAGATGAGACTTCACGAAGAGCTTTCGTAGCAAGCCCTGCGCCTAAGAGAAGGTGATGGGATGCATTTATTCCAGTTTGGAGATCCTTGATTCCGGGGGCCATAACGCCATAGAGATGTCCGAGCCAGGCGCTACAGAATGGCTCATTAATCGTTACCCAATTCTTGATTCGATCACCAAAGCGTTCGGCCATTGCATGTGCGTATTCAGCGAACCAATAAGCGCAATCGCGATTATTCCAACCACCTCTATCTTGTGCAGCTTGTGGCAGATCCCAGTGATAGAGAGTCGGCCAAGGTTCGATTCCACGCTCTAGCGCGCCATCGATCAAGCGATCATAGAAATCAATACCACTTTGATTGATAGCGCCTGTGGCATCTGGAATCACCCGCGGCCATGCGATTGAGAAGTGATAGGCATTAACCCCTAACCATTTGATCAAATCTAAATCTTCGTTAAAGCGATGGTAGTGATCGCAAGCAATATCTCCGGTATCGCCATTTGCTACTGCTCCTGGGATTCGCGAGAAGGTATCCCAGATAGAAGGCGCTCTACCGCCTTCATTCGCTGCGCCTTCAATTTGATAGGAAGAGGTAGAGACGCCCCAAGTGAACATATAGCGAGTGTAGTGCGGCATTGATTAGAGTTCACTTATGTTCTCACTCGCCGGTAAGCGTGCTCTAGTAAGTGGCGCTGGTGCTTCTGGCGGAATCGGTGTTGCGATTGCAAAGTCCCTTAAGGAGCTAGGTGCAGAAGTTTTGATCACTTCCACAACTGAGCGAATCCATGAAAGGGCTAAGGAACTTGGAGTATCTGGGATTGTCGCTGACTTAACTAAAGAAAGTGATTGTGCTGAGGTAATCAGTTCAATTCCGAACCTAGATATCTTGGTTAATAACGCTGGGATGACAAGTATAAATAGCCCGCTTGGGGCCGATGAGGCTAGTGACTTAACTAGTGTGACTAGCGAAGCTTGGCAACGAGGAATACAGCGAAACTTAAACACCGCATTTAATCTCACTAAGTCGGCGCTGCCATTGTTGAGAAAATCAAATAGTGGCCGAATCATCATGGTCTCTAGCGTCACCGGTGGAGTTATGGCAATGGCCAATCAACCGGTTTACGCCGCTGCAAAGGCAGCGATGATTGGTTTGATGCGCTCTTTAGCGCTAGATGAAGCAAAGTACGGGATCACATGTAATGCAGTCTTACCAGGATGGATTGAAACAGATACCCAGAGCGCGCATGAGAAACTCCAAGGTCTCAAGGTTCCGCTCGGAAGAAATGGAAGACCAGAAGAAATCGCCGGGCTGGTTAGTTGGCTAGCATCGACGAGTTCTGGTTACATGACCGGCCAAGCGCTAGTCGTCGATGGCGGTAATTCGATAAGAGAAGAGCGAGCTTGATGAAGATTAGACCGGCCCGAAGTGATGAAGCATCAATCATCTTGCAATTAATCAAAGATCTTGCTGAATACGAGAAAGCCCCGGATGAAGTTGAGGCGAGCGAGAAGGAAATAATTGAAACAATCTTCGCTGAGAATCCAAAGGTGTTCTGTGATTTCGTGGAAGTAGATGGCGATATTGCTGGCATGGCGATCTGGTTCTTGAATTACTCAACTTGGCAGGGAAAACATGGGATCTATCTGGAGGATCTCTATGTGAAACCCGAATATCGCGGTCGTGGATATGGAAAGGCGCTACTGCAACACCTAGCGAATATTTGTAACGAGCAGGGATACGGCAGATTCCAATGGTGGGTGCTCGATTGGAACTCGCCGGCGATTGAGTTCTATCGCTCCCTCGGAGCTGAAGCGATGTCGGAATGGACTGTTTACCGGGTATCAGGGGAACCACTTCGACGATTGGGCGAATTACCGAAATAAATACATCAAATAGTTATCTAAGCCTCAGCCTCCGCTCTTCCGTTCCCTCTTCAGGGCGATTACCTTGACCCTCAAGATCCTCACCCTCGGGGGTCACCTATAGGAGAAAATCGATGAGCTTGAAGAAAGTTATGACTGGAGCAGGCGTATTCATGACCGCCTTTGCTCTTGTTATCAGCAGCGTTCCATCAGCGAACGCCGCCAAAGTTCCATCGCGCAAAGCGAAAGCAGGCGATGAGTGCGGTCGCGCTGGAATGATCGCAGCAGGACGTGGCGCTGAAGGAAGCAATCTGACTTGTATCAAGATGACTTATGGAACTGCAACTGGCGAACTTCGCTGGTGGTACAGAGACCTTAAGCCGCTGAAGAATCTTGATTGGGTTGTCCCTGCTAATCCAGGTGGATACTCACAAACCTCAACTGCAATCAGCGAATCCTTGAAGAAGGAAGGTTTGCTATCAACATATAGCTCCACTTTCCGTCCAGGCGCTGGCGGAACTGTCGGACTTGGTTTCTTCCAAGAGATCAAAAACAAACCAGAATCAGTTTTGATTACCGGTCTTGCAATGGCAGGTGGTATCCCAACAAATAAGTCACCTCTTAAGTTGGAGAACTCCACACCAATCGCGAAGGTAATGCGCGAGTATCAAGCACTTGTTGTGCCTGCTACATCTAAGTACCGCACCCTCTCTGCATTCCTTGCAGATTGGAAGGCGAA
>CAZFQY010000038.1:0-7769 GCA_964521265.1 uncultured Clavibacter sp. | reverse complement strand
ATGACCCCGGCACCAAGTGCGGGCGGCGAAGGTAGTAAAAAGAAGCGTAATCGGAGACGTTCACGCTCAAAATCTTCAAAACGTCCGTCACTTAAGAAACAACCTTATGCAAAACGAGTCGATGAAATCAGTGCTGGTGGTTTAGTGATCGATGGAACTGGAACAAAGGGTCTATTGATCGGCCGAATTGATGCAAAAGATCCCTCGCGCGAGAAACTATTGTGGTCACTTCCCAAGGGACATATCGAAGAGGGTGAATCACCAGAACAAGCTGCTGTCCGTGAGGTGCAAGAAGAGACTGGTATTGAAAGCGAGATCTATAAGTCGCTAGGTGTTATCGATTTCTGGTTTATGGCTGGAGGAAAGCGCATCCATAAAACGGTCCATCACTTCCTATTCAAGGAGAAGGGCGGCCGGATTGCGCCGCAAGTAAGTGAAGTCGATGATGTCAGGTGGTTCCCGCTGGATGAGATTGTGGAACGCCTTGCCTATCCAGATGAGAAGAAGTTGATTGCTCGTTCTAAAGAGTTACTCCAGTGAAACGATTAATTACACTCCTCGCACTATTACTGATTCCAGTAATCCCAGCACATGGAAATTCCATAATCACCATTTCAGAACCGGCTCATCGCAATGCAGATGGATTATTTATCAATGATGAATTGGCTAGCTCTATTACCCCCGAAGGAGATCTTGGAAAACTCCTCTTCAATCGAACATCGGCGGTGCGCAGCTACGTAATTGATATGGGAACGATTGAGGAGATCCAAGATCTTGCAGATGGTTATAGCTTTATTAATGAAGCAGGCGAGGTTGTCGAGATCCCAGAGTTTGTAATCGCCGATATTTGGCTAAATACCCTCCGTAGTGCAGTAAAGGGAAGAGTTGTAACCGCATTGCCCTATGGAAATCCAGATAGAAAATTCTTAGCAAGCAAATCGCCTGGTGAGTACCAATTCCTAAAGCGGGTTGGTAGCGAGAGATTGGCTTCATTCCTCGCTCTCGAAGTTACAAGTGGTGAAAGCCTTGATTTAGAAGGGGAATCCACGGCTAAAGCCCGATCCTTAAGCAACACCTATCGTCGTGATTTGAGGATCCTTTATTCAGTAGCTCCAGCGCCAGAGATAGCCGCACTTCGACTTCGGTTGGGACAACTTCTAAATCCATCACTAACAAAAGAGTCCAGCGAAGCTCTCTATCAAAGCCTCGCCAACTCTTTAAAGGAGAACTCAACCAAACTGCGAGTAGCTGGAGGTAATTACACGATCACTGCTTCTAATTATGACTTACCAGTTACTGTCATAAATGATTACTCGGTTCCTGTCAGTATTGAGTTGATAGCCCGTCCTACAAATTCTCGAATAGTTGTCGGAGCTGCGCCACTAGTTAACGTCGCAGCCAATTCCCAATCACAAGTTGAGATTCCACTACGCATCATCGCTTCAGGTGATACCCAAATTGAATTGAAGATGCGAAGCGTTAAAGGAAGACAGGTCGGCGAGCTGGAATACATCCCGCTACGACTTGCCGTCATTTCACCGCTGACTACCTGGTTTACGACTGGTATGGCAATAATCTTGTTACTTGCAGCGGTCGTACAGAGTGTGCGCCGAGTCAAGAGGCGGAAGAAGTCATGAGTGATCTAATTAAATCCTCAGCCTTCATGGCGCTAGGAACTCTGCTTTCTCGAATAACAGGATTGATTCGTGGCCTACTTACTGTCGCTGTACTTGGGACCGCGCTCTTAGGTGATACCTATAACGTTGGTAACACAACACCGAACATCATCTACAACTTACTTATCGGTGGCGCTTTGACTGCTGTTTTCGTTCCTCAAATAGTCCGGTCTTTCCGAGATAGCGATGGCGGTAGCGCATTTGTATCAAAACTAGTCTCTCTGATCGGCACGCTCATATTTGTTGTGACTGCACTTGCAATGGTTGCCGCGCCGCTTCTCGTCTCACTTTACGCACCGACCTTCGATGGTCGCGCTCGAGATATAACAATCGCTTTTACTCTCTATTGCCTGCCCCAAATCCTCTTCTATGGCCTCTTCGGCATCCTGGGCCAAGTCACGAATGCAAAAGAACGATTTGGACCGATGATGTGGTCGCCAATAGCTAACAATCTCGCTGTCATCTTGCTCTTTGGTTATTTCTTAACAGTTGTTGATGACCTTTCGGTCGGGACGATAACGGATCAACAAGTTCTCATACTTGGAGTAGGAACGACTGTCGGTATCGCAATTCAAGCGCTACTACTACTTCCTTACATCAAAGGATCTGGTTTAACTCTCAAGTTACGCTTTGATTGGCGCGATAGCGGACTTGGCAAATCTCTACGACTGGGAAGTTGGACGCTGCTCTCAGTTTTTGCATCTCAAATTGGTTTCTTAATTACTGTAAATCTTGCAACTCGATCGGGTTTAAGCGCTATCAACTCTGGAATTGAATACGGGGCGGGTTACACCCCATATGCAAATGCTTATCTGATCTTGATGTTGCCACATTCCATTGCAACCATATCGATTGTCACAGCAATCCTTCCGCGACTATCTCAATATGTAATAGATAAAAAGATCGGTGAATTCTCTGCCAACATAAGCCACGCACTTAGATTGGTAGCAATCATCTCTGTCCCAGCCGCTTTTGTCTTCTTCGCATTTGGGACTTTGATTGGTAAATCTCTCTTCTTCGGTATCGATGAAGCAAGCTCGGAATTCTTGGGCAAAGTTCTAGCTGGTTTCGCCTTCGGCGCGATTCCGCTATCGATGAACTTAGTTGGAATTCGGGCGCTCAATGCCTTTGAAAATACAAAGTATCAATTTATCTCTACCCTCATAACCAATTTGGTTGCCATAGCGCTATCGCTTGTGGCCTTCACTCTTCTCAAACCCGAAGAGGTTGTAATTGGCCTCGCGGTTGCATTTGCAATCAGTTACTGGGTGGGCTTATTTGTGACGGATTACCTCTTAAAGCGCTTTACCCACCAGATGCTCCTAACCCGCGAATTGCCCTTCTATTTCAAGGTTTCGCTTGTGGCTGGCTTAGCCGTGGCGCTCGCCTCGCTTCTGCTCCGCACCGTTGATCTTGGGGGGAATATCCCCAACCTATTGATGGTTCTGTTAACCACAAGTTTGGCTTATCTTCTCCTTGCTCGCCTCGCGAAAATCAAAGAAGTGAGTGAAACTGTAAAGACGGTCTTACGTAGATAGGGTGCCCAGGTGAGCGTTGATTACTCGAAAGTCCACGAAGTAGTAATTGTTGGATCTGGTCCGGCTGGATACACCGCTGCGATCTATACCGCCCGAGCGCAACTAAATCCGATCATCTATGAAGGATCTGTCACTGCTGGTGGCGCCTTGATGAACACCACTGAAGTTGAGAATTTCCCTGGATTTGAACACGGCATCATGGGCCCAGACTTAATGGATCAGATGCGGAAACAATCACTCCGTTTCGGTGCTCAATTAGTAACAGATGACATCGTTTCGATGAAACTTGAAGGTGAGATAAAAGAGCTAACTGATGGAATGGGAAATACCATTCGAGCAAAATCTGTAATTCTTGCTATGGGTTCTGCTTACAAAGAACTTGGGTTAGAGAATGAGAAACGTCTATCTGGTCGAGGAGTGTCTTGGTGTGCGACATGTGATGGTTTCTTCTTTAGGGAACAGCTAATTGCTGTTGCAGGTGGTGGAGACTCTGCGATGGAAGAGGCCAACTTCTTGACTAAGTTCGCTACAAAAGTCGTCATCATCCATCGCCGCGAAGAGTTGCGTGCATCAAAGATCATGGCAGAACGCGCAAAGAACAATCCAAAGATCGAATTTATGTTCAACACCCAGATTGTCGATGTTCTAGGCGAAGAGAAGATGACTGGGTTGAAGTTAAAGAACACAAAGACCGGGGAAGAGAGCGTAAAAGATTTCACTGGGTTATTTGTCGCTATCGGACACCTACCAAGAAGCGAACTGGTAAAGGGACAGGTCACAACCAATAGCGAGGGCTATGTCGAGGTGGAGGGACGCTCCACAAAGACCAATATCAAAGGGGTTTTTGCTTGTGGTGATCTCGTGGATCACACCTATCGTCAAGCAATCACCGCAGCTGGCTCAGGCTGCCAAGCCGCCCTTGATGCCGAGAGATTCTTAGCAGGACACTAGAGTTAACTTCATAGACAACTTCATGGAAAGAGGGAGATAGATAATGGCAACAGAGAAAGTAACGGCAGCTAATTTCAATGAGGTTGTATTGAAGAGCACAACCCCAGTCCTAGTTGATTTCTGGGCTGAGTGGTGCGGACCATGCCGCGCCGTTGCCCCAATCCTTGAAGAGATCTCTAATGAGTACGCTGGAAAAATAAAGATTGTTAAGTTGAATACCGATGAAGAGGGTTCGGTCGCTATGAAGTATGGCATCAGCTCGATTCCAACCATGAACCTCTTTGTTGGTGGCGAGGTCGTAAAGAGCATCGTTGGTGCGCGCCCGAAGCCAGCCATCGTCCGTGAACTCTCTGAATACATCGGCTAAGCGAGCAAACAAATGCTTAAACCCGGCGATCGCGGGGAAGTAGTAACGAGTGTTACTACAACTCTGCATCGCCTTGGTTTCTTATCTGAAGTAAAAGATAGCTTCGATAGTGATGTGTCTGAGGCTATTCGTGGTTTTCAACAAGCGCGCGGCCTTTCAGTCTCTGGGCTAATCGATTCACCCACTGAGAAAGCTCTAGAAGAGGCGCGTTGGAAGTTAGGTGATCGCTCACTTCGTATTCAACAACCCAATATGCGTGGAGATGATGTAGCTAATCTGCAATCGCGATTGGTTGAGATGGGATTTAACCCTGGACGAGTCGATGGAATCTATGGACCGCTCACAGAGAGCGCTGTGAAAGAGTTCCAGAAATCAGTTGGAACTAAGGTTGATGGAATCTGTGGCCCTGGAACAGTCATATCGTTGATGCGTTTGATGAGAACCGTCACCGGGGGAGCGCCCACAGAATTACGTGCTCAAGCCGATCGAGCTAAACGTGGTCCAGCGCTTGCAGATAAAGTCATTGTTCTAGATCCGAGTCCTCGAAACGAGATCTCACCACTTACATTTGATCTCGCCCAGAAAATAGAAGGGCGTCTTATCGCTCTTGGTGTATCGGTTTTTCTCTCTAGAGGCGCAGATTCAACCCCGAGTGAAACTGAACGGATCAACTTCGCCAACTCGGTGAACGCTGATCTTGTAATTTCAATTGGTATCGATAATTACAAAAACGATAAAGCTCATGGCATATCAACTTATTTCTACGGTAGCGACCAACATGGAATCCATTCTTTGGTAGGAGAGCGCTTTGCAACGTTGGCGCAACGGGAGATCTGTGCCCGCACTGATCTTGCGAATAATCGAACCCATGCAAAAACTTGGGACTTATTGCGATTAACGAAGGCTCCGACGATTCGCTTGGAACTTGGTTACATCACAAATCCGAAAGATGCAGCGCGGTTAAAAGATCCTACTTTCCGAGACACCATCGCAGAGGGGATAGTCATTGCGATTCAGAGGTTGTTCTTATCGGCCGAGGAGGATGCAAAGACCGGAACTTTGCGGATAGAAGATCTTCGTCGCGCAGGTATTCGCAACTAAATCACCCGCTCTTATGGGAGAATCCGCAAATGTCTAACGAGCATGTCGAGCGCTACCGGACCCATGAGCCGGAGAATCTCCATGAGCGTTATGCACATCGCGCCGCTCATATGAAACCAAGTGAGATTCGCTCACTTTTTGCAGTCGCATCACGCCCGGAAATCGTCTCACTTGCCGGTGGTATGCCAAATCTCTCCGCAATCCCCATGGATACGATGGCATCAATCGTTGAAAAGTTGATTAAGGATCATGGCCAAGAAGCTCTCCAATATGGAAGTGGACAGGGTCACCCAAAACTCCGTGAACAAATCTGTGATGTTATGGCGCTTGAAGGTATCCGTGCGAATCCTGATGACATTCTTGTAACTACCGGATCACAACAAGCACTTGATCTGATTTCTAGAATCTTCATAGATCCAGGTGATGTGGTTCTTGTTGAAGCTCCTTCTTATGTCGGCGCGCTTGGCACCTTCTCGCAATACGAAGCGAGCGTTGTACATGTGGAGATGGATAAAGATGGCCTTGTCCCAGAAGCGCTCCGCCAAGCAATCAAAACGCTCCGTTATCAAGGTAGAAGAATCAAATTCCTCTATCTCATTCCGAATTACCAAAACCCGGCTGGAGTATTACTTCCTGCCGATCGCCGTACTGAGATTCTTGATATCTGTAGGGCTGAGAAGATATTTATCGTTGAAGATAATCCCTATGGCCTGCTCGGATTTGATCGCCCATCACCAAATGCGATGCGCGCTGAAGATTCTGAGAACGTAATTTATTTAGGTTCATTCTCGAAGACGATCGTCCCTGGTTTTCGCATCGGCTGGGCGCTTGTCCCGCAAGCTCTCCGTGAAAAATTAGTAATTGCCTCCGAGTCCTCGATTCTCTGCCCATCAAACTTCGCCCAGATGTCCATCTCTAGCTACCTCGCAAACCAGCCTTGGCGTGACCAGATCTCCTCATTCGTCGAGCTTTACAAGGCCCGCCGCGATGCGATGTTGGAAACCCTTGAGGCTTACTTCCCAAAATCCGCTACTTGGACCAAACCCCAAGGCGGCTTCTATGTCTGGGTAACTCTCCCGCCAGAGATCGATACTAAAGCGATGATGCCAAAAGCGATCGTTGCCAAAGTCGCTTATGTTCCCGGAACCGCTTTCTATGCAGATGGTCTTGGAAGTTGGTCGATGCGTCTCTCGTATTGCCACCCGACTCCGGAGCGGATCCGCGAAGGCGTGAAAGCCCTTGCTGGGGTTGTGGAACAAGAAATCGCGCGTAGTGCTTCTTGATCGTAATTCTTTTAATTCAAAGGATAATCTGAACAAAGTTACGAAAGACTGAGGGGGCGATATGGGCTTAAGGCACATAATTGCAACAAATCATCTGTCGTTAGATCTTCATCCCTTTGGAACAGATAAAGGCACGATTCACTCCTACATAGATCATCTATATGTTCCTATTTTTGAAAGCGGTGAGGAATTTAGAGTTATATATGAGATTGGAGTGATGCGAGGCGCTTCGTTGGCTGCCTGGAAGTTGTTAAATCCATCGGCAAAAGTTGTTGGATTAGATATTGAATATAGAGAATTACACCCCGTAGCGGAAACGCTTCGCCAACAAAATGACATTCAATTTCTCTACAAAGACGCCTATAAGGAGAGTGTTCTAGCAGAAATCCAAGACGAAATAGATTTGCTGATTGATGATGGCCCTCATACTATTCAAAGTCAGATAGAAGCTCTTAAGTGGGTAGACAAGTTATCAGCCCATGGCACATTGGTTATAGAGGATATTGCAGGAGGGATTGTTGGTGTAAATAGGATTTTAAAACATGTATCGGAAGAAATGCGCCCTCATTGCTTATACTTCTCAATGTTTCATAGAACTGGTAGGTTTGATGACACAGTCATGGTACTTTCTAAATCAAATCGCGTCGTTCAATCTCTCTCTGGCTCAATTGAAGAATTTAAATTTTGGGGAATGAGTAACTATTTGTCTTGGAAGATCTTCAGAATAGTCTATAAATTTCTTGCACTTATGAATTTAAAACATTATCTTTGATTTAACTCAACATCTTTAGTTTTCCAGCAATCCTTAATAGATCGTCGCTATCGGCATATTCAATAAGAATCTTTCCGCCGT
>CAZFQY010000037.1:3000-8095 GCA_964521265.1 uncultured Clavibacter sp. | reverse complement strand
CGACCAGTGCGCTTCTGTTCGAGGATATGAGCAGACCATCCCGCAGTTCTCGCTGATGTGAACATCGGCGTGAACATGTGCGGTGGAACTTCTGCGAAATCAAGAAGTACTGCAGCCCAGAATTCAACATTTGTCTCAAGCACGCGATCTGGACGACGCTCTCTCAACTCTGCAAGCGCTGCTTCTTCAAGCGCCTTGGCAACTTCGTATCTTGGCGCACCTAACTCTTCGCAAGTGCGACGTAGTGTGCGCGAGCGAGGATCTTGTGCGCGATAAACGCGATGACCGAATCCCATCAAGCGCTCACCCTTATCAAGCAATTCCTTCACATAAGCTCTTGCATCTCCGCGTTGTTCTACAGCTTGAATCATATGAAGTACGCGAGATGGAGCGCCACCGTGTAGTGGTCCACTCATTGCACCGATAGCACCAGAAATCGATGCAGCAACATCAGCGCCAGTTGAGGCAATAACGCGAGCGGTGAATGTCGATGCGTTCATTCCATGTTCTGCAGCTGAAACAAAGTAAGCATCGATTGCACGAACATGCTTTGGATCTGGTTCGCCGCGCCAGCGGATCATCATGCGCTCTACAACAGTGTGCGCCTTATCAACTTCACTCTGTGGGATTGCGGGAGCAGTTCCACGAGCTGATTGAGCGACATAAGAAAGAACCATCACAGAAACGCGAGCAAGATTAGAACGAGCTTCTTCATCAGAAATATCGAGGAGTGGCTTCAAGCCCCATGCTGGAGTAAGCATTGCAATTGCAGATTGAACATCGACTCGAACATCGCCAGAGTGAACTGGGATTGGGAAAGGTTCAGCTGGTGGGAGACCAGGATTGAATTGATCATCAACTAGTAGTCCCCAGACATTTCCAAAGGTGACTCGACCTACTAGGTCATCGATATCGACTCCGCGATAGCGAAGTGCGCTTCCTTCTTTATCTGGTTCTGCAATCTCTGATTCGAAGGCGATGACGCCCTCGAGGCCGGGCTTAAAGTCATCTGCCATGGCGCGTATTCTGCCCACAAGTGGCGCGGGTATGAAACCCAAGATGACCCGAGCCGGTAAGTGACGTTAGATACACCTATGGCAGCTATGGACCGCGACGAGATTGCGAAGATGCGCCGTTCCTACGGCGAGATTGGCCTTCGTGAGAGCGACCTAAATCCAGATCCAATCGCGCAGTTCAAACTCTGGCTCAAAGAAGCCGCCGAGAATGCGATGGTCGTCGAGGCAAATGCGATGGTTCTATCGACTGTTAGTGGCGATCAACCGACCACAAGAACTGTGCTCTTAAAAGATGTAACAGATTCTGGATTTACCTTCTTCACTAATTACAACTCGGCGAAGTCAAAGTCTATTGATGAGAATTCGAAGGTCTCTCTTCTCTTTCCCTGGTATCCGATGGAGCGCCAAGTGAAGATCTTGGGAAGCGCAGCTCGAATCGATGAAACAGATTCCGATGCATATTTTGCAACTCGCCCTTGGTCGAGCCAGATTGGTGCATGGGCAAGTGATCAATCTGCACCGCTCTCATCAAGAGAAGAGTTGGAAGAGCGTTGGGCTGAGTTCGCGCAGAAATTCCCCGAGGGCTCCGTCGTTCCACGTCCTCCGCATTGGGGTGGATTCCTTGTGATTCCCACCATGATTGAGTTCTGGCAAGGACGATACTCGCGGCTACACGACCGCATTCGCTACAGCAAAGCTGGATCTGCTTGGAAGCCGGAACGCTTCTATCCCTGATTTCTAGATAGGCTTACCGAACCATGTCCGATATCAAGATTCCCGATTCGTTAAAGCCCCGCGATGGCCGTTTTGGTTGTGGCCCATCGAAGATTAGAAGCGAGGCGTTAGAGAACCTTGCTGCAAGTGGTTCAAAGATCTTGGGAACTTCACACCGTCAAAAGGCGGTTAAGAACGTCGTCAACCGCGTTCGCACTGGGTTGAACTCACTCTTCGATCTTCCCGAAGGGTATGAAGTCGTGCTTGGAAATGGCGGTTCTACTGCATTCTGGGATATCGCAACCTTCTGCTTGATTGAGAAGAAGTCACAACACTTAAGTTTTGGAGAATTCTCATCGAAGTTCGCTAGCGCAGCTAAGGAAGCGCCGTTTCTAGATGATCCTTCGGTGATCAAAGCCGAACCCGGATCACATCCACTTCCTGTCGTTGAACCAGGAATCGATAGCTATGCACTTACTCATAATGAGACTTCGACTGGCGTCTCGATGCCAATTCTTCGCCCAGCTGGAAGTGATGGCGCGCTAGTTCTCGTTGATGCAACAAGCGCGGCCGGCGGATTAGCCGTTTCGGCGAGGGAATTCGATACCTATTACTTCGCTCCACAAAAATCATTTGCATCAGATGGTGGACTTTGGATTGCTCTGATGAGCCCTGCCGCAATCGCCCGAGTGGAGAAGATCAAGGCGAGCGGACGCTGGGTCCCAGCATTCTTCGATCTCTCAATCGCTATTGAGAATTCCCGTCTCGATCAGACATACAACACCCCAGCGGTTGCAACTTTGATGCTCCTTGCAGATCAGATTGAATGGATGAACTCCAATGGCGGTATGTCATTTGCAGCCGGCCGGAGCGCTAAGTCCGCAGAAATCATGTACTCGTGGGCAGAGAAGACTTCGTACACAACGCCATTTGTAACCGATCCAGCGATGCGTTCTAATGTCGTTGCAACGATCAACTTTGAAGATGGAATTGATGCTCTCGAGATTGCAAAGGTGCTCCGCGCAAATGGCATCGTAGACACCGAGCCATATCGCAAACTAGGAAAGAACCAACTCCGTGTCGGAATGTTCCCCGCTATCGATCCGGAAGATATCAAGGCTCTTACTGAATGTATTGAGTACGTTGTAGCGGAGCTGAAGAAGTAGTAATTGCAGACAAGTTATAAGCGCGACCGGGTCTTCTGGTTAATCTCACTTCAAACTGGAATCTATGGCTTTTTCATGGGTGGATTTGGCCCAGCCGTTCCCCTACTTCAAGCTGACCAAGGTACTTCTGGAGCGATTGCTGGCCTGCATGGAACTGCGCTCGGTCTATCTTCAATCTTGGCCGGTCTCTTCAATGCTCGATTAGTGCATCGCTTTGGTCGATATCAATCTGCATGGATTGGAATCGCGCTCTTCCTATTCGGTGCATTCTTTTTCGTGACTCTTCCACTTCCATATCAGACGATCTCTGCGATCTTTGTAGTCGGCGTAGGAGTAACAATCGCAATCGCAAATACGGTCACTTATCTGACGGGGCACTACGAAGAGCACGCACCGCGTGCCGTCTCCCAAAACAATGGCATCACCTCGCTCTTCTCGTTGATTGGAACTGTGACAATTGGATTGCTTGCATCGACCGCTGTTTCTTGGCGCTTTGGATTGCTCGCCTGCTTCCCATTTGCCGCTCTTATCTATCTCACGATGGGAAGAGCCCACTCACCGGAACACATTCCTGATGTCGATGGACGTCAGCGCGGTCCACTTCCAAAGAGATTCTGGTGGTCTTGGGTTGGGCTCATCTTCACAATCAGCACTGAATTCGCGATCATCTTCTGGGCTGCAGCACTGCTTAGAGAGCGAACGGGAACTAGCCCATCGCTATCCACGACTCTCGTCCTTGCATTTCCGTTAGGGATGTTCATAGGTAGATGGTTCGGCACTTATGTAAAGCCATCGCTTGGTATCGACGCCAGGTTGAAGTCGATTCTCGCGCTGCAATTCTTCGGCTTCGGTATTTTCTGGGTATCCGAGATCGTCTTCACAAGTTTCATCGCACTCTTCCTAGTTGGCCTTGGAACATCGATGCAATTCACTCTTACAACTTTGCGCCTACTTAGCTTTGGTGACGGCAAGACCGACCTTGCGATGGGTTATGTGGCGCTAGCCTCAGGAATCGCAATCGCAGGCTCTCCATTCGTACTTGGAGCACTCGCTGATGGGGTTGGAATCACTGCAGCGTTCCTACTTGTACCCGCCTTCATGGTGATTGCCTTCGCTATTGTTATCGCCATTCCAATAAAGCAAGTAAATCAAGTCAGGGGTAGCTAGATGAACTACAAGTTCCGCAGAACAGTGACTCTTGTGATCCTCTTCGGATTAGTCCTTCTTGTCCTCGTAAGCGGCCTCTAAGACATCGCTTACTAAGACGCTCTCTGGCGCATCGCCTTTATCTTTGAATTTGGCGTAAGTAATGGCTGCAGCAGTAAATGCGATCGCACCACAGATTGTTATGGTGATACGCGTTCCTAATTCTTGAGTCATCCAACCAATAAGCGGTGAAACAATCGGAGTCCCACCTAAGAAGACAGTCAAGTAGATACCCATCACTCGACCACGAATCGCAGAATCCGTGCGAAGTTGGACCATCGTATTTGCAGCGATGAAAGTTACGAGAGCTATGAATCCGATAATCGGAAGCAAGATCGCATAGGTGAGGTAGTTCGGAGCGAAAGAAGAAATAATCAAGACCAAGCTAAAGAGCATTGCGCCACGCATAACGAACCTTGGGTCGCGCTTCTTCTCTAACCGTGCGGAAACTATTGCTCCACTTAGTGATCCGATTGCCAAGATGCTTCCAAGGAGTCCATATTCAGCGGCGCTCTTATCAAAGACCGCTGTTGCCATCATCGTATTGAAGATATTGAAGTTCAAACCAAAGCTCGTCGCAAAGAAGACTGTAAGCATGACTGCGATGATGTCGGGGCGAGCAGAGACATATTTAAAAGCCTGGCGAATCTTCGTGGAGGTCCGCTCATGTGTTTCGATAAAGAGATCTCGCTCTCTTATATTCAAAAGCGCGATCATCACACCTAGGTATGAGATCCCATTGAGAATGAAGGAGAATCCCGTTCCATATGCAGCGATTAGTACTCCAGATAGACCTGGGCCAACCAGCCTTCCAATATTAAAATTGGTCGAATTCAAGCCAACGGCATTGGGAAGATCCTCTTTTCCAACCACTTCAACATTGAAACTCTGACGCGTAGGCGCATCAATCGCATTGCCCATTCCCAGTAAGAAGGCAAAGAACATGACGTGCCAGATCTGAATTTGATCCAAAAGCACCAAGGTTCCAACCGA
>CAZFQY010000037.1:0-2900 GCA_964521265.1 uncultured Clavibacter sp. | reverse complement strand
CTTGCATGTGTACTAGGAATCACCCTTGGATTCATCGGAATCACATACACAAAGCGGCGCGCAAAGCGCGAAGGTGATTAACCCTCGATTTCTTGGGCGATACCGCGTAGGACTTTAGCTACGCGTGCAGCTTCAGCTTCACTTGGATAGCGGCCATGACGAAGACCATTTCCAACGCGATCTAACATCTTGATTGACTCTTCGATGATTACTGCAAGGTCCTCAGCGCCAGACTTTGATGCAGCAAGAGATGGTGGCGCTTCAACAACTCTTACAGAGAGTGCTTGTGGACCTTTACGTCCTTCAGCAACGCCAAATTCCAACTTTGTGCCTGGCTTTAGAGTTGTGACGCCTTCAGGAAGAGCAGAGGCGGCGATGTAGACATCTTCACCTTCATCAGATGAGATGAAACCAAAACCTTTTTCGAGGCTAAACCATTTAACGCGACCAGTTGGCATGGGAGGAGCCTCCTTCGAATCAAATTCTTTTTGGTGTCGTTTGCGCCGCGCTTTGCGGACAGGGGGCTAGTTTATCGCCTCGGAGTGAGCGCCGCACCCGTGATTTACAGAGACCACACGCGCATCCTCAGGCGAAATCGCGTTGGCGCAGACGCCAAAGGCTTGGCGGAGCGAGCCGCTGATCGGAAGATAGAAACCACAAGTTCCACAATTCTTTGGAGCCCAACGAGCGATTTCGGTGTTTGGCCCACGATCACCTTCTATCCAACGCTTAGCTGCTTGGTCGCGACCTTCAATCGAAAGCACTCTCAATCGTCCAGCGCCCAACTCGAAAAGTTCATGAAGATCAAGTTCTTCATCTTGCGGTAACACCGCACTAGCAGGAACAAGGCGTGCATCATCGATCTCTGTTGGAACGATAGTCCCAGCAGATACATCTTCTTTTGTAACGCGAGCGCTATATGGAATCCACTCGGGAGCGCGCAATGATTCTGGGCCAGGTAGCAGTACTACATCACATACTGTCGCAGGACTTTCTGCATCGACCTTCGCGACAGTGACTGCCCAACGCCAATCAACATAACCTGGAAGGAATGCTTGAAATAGATATGTAGCAACATGATCATCGTCAGAATCGATCGATAGAAGCGAGCCAACGAACTTCTCGTTCTTCGAATCTTCAATTGCCGCAGTACGTGCAAGTTCAGCGGCGCCGAAGTTATCGACGCCGCTGCTTGCTACTGAATTCTTCGACTTCTTGCGGGACATGAAGCCGAGTCTAACGCTCTTTCTAGAAGTCCATATCTCCGCCAGGTGCTGCAGGCATTGCTGGCTTAGGTTCTGGCTTATCTGCGATTACCGCTTCAGTTGTTAGGAAGAGAGCTGCAATCGAGGCCGCGTTCTGAAGTGCAGAGCGGGTCACCTTCGCAGGATCGATGATTCCAGTCTTGATCATGTCGACGTATTCACCGGTAGCAGCGTTCAATCCATGACCTGCTTCGAGGTGACGAACTTTCTCGACTACGACTCCACCTTCAAGTCCTGCATTCACAGCGATCTGCTTCAATGGAGCTTCAACCGCAAATTCGACGATCTTTGCACCGGTCGCCTCATCGCCATTTAACTTCAACTTATCGAAAGCCTTCTTCGAAGCTTGTAGAAGTGCAACGCCACCACCGGCGACGATTCCCTCTTCCACAGCAGCCTTCGCGTTGCGGACTGCATCTTCGATGCGGTGCTTGCGTTCTTTCAATTCAACTTCAGTAGCAGCGCCAGCCTTGATGACTGCAACGCCACCAGCAAGCTTCGCTAGGCGCTCCTGGAGCTTCTCGCGATCGTAATCGGAATCGCTCTTCTCAATCTCAGCGCGGATCTGATTTACGCGACCTTTGATCATCTCGTCATCGCCAGCGCCCTCAACGATTGTGGTCTCATCCTTTGTGACTACGACCTTGCGAGCCTTGCCCAATAGATCGAGAGTTGTCGCATCAAGCTTCAATCCGACTTCCTCAGATACAACTGTTGCGCCAGTAAGAATCGCCATATCCTGAAGCATCGCCTTGCGACGATCTCCGAATCCTGGGGCCTTAACTGCAACAGAGCGGAAGGTTCCGCGAATCTTGTTTACAACTAGAGTCGCAAGCGCCTCGCCCTCGACATCTTCAGCGATGATCGCAAGTGGCTTACCGCTCTGCATTACCTTCTCTAGTAGTGGAACTAGATCCTTGATATTTGAAATCTTCGCGTTAGCAATCAAGATATATGGATCTTCGAGAACTGCTTCCATTCTCTCGGTATCGGTGACCATGTATGGCGAGATGTAACCCTTATCGAAACGCATACCTTCGGTTAGCTCTAGCTCGAGACCGAATGTATTGCTCTCTTCGACGGTGATTACACCTTCTTTTCCAACCTTGTCCATCGCTTCTGCGATCATCTCGCCGATTGTTGAATCAGCTGCAGAGATTGATGCGGTTGCTGAAATCTGTTCCTTGGTCTCAACTGGCTTTGCCATCGCTGACAACTCAGCTGAGATCGCCTCGACCGCCTTCTCGATACCGCGCTTTAGCGACATCGGATTTGATCCAGCAGCAACGTTACGAAGTCCTTCGCGGACTAGCGCTTGTGCAAGAACGGTCGCGGTTGTGGTTCCATCACCGGCGACATCATCGGTCTTCTTGGCTACTTCCTTTACAAGCTCGGCGCCGATCTTCTCCCATGGATCATCGAGTTCGATCTCTTTTGCGATCGATACGCCATCGTTTGTGATGGTGGGTGCGCCCCACTTCTTCTCTAGAACTACATTTCGGCCCCGTGGTCCGAGGGTCACCTTCACGGCATCAGCCAAGGTATTCATTCCGCGCTCAAGTCCGCGGCGCGCTTCTTCGTTAAAGGCAATCATCTTTGCCATAGCTATTTAACTCCCTGTTACTAGAGGTGGTT
>CAZFQY010000036.1:0-9173 GCA_964521265.1 uncultured Clavibacter sp. | reverse complement strand
GTTGGTGTTGGCGTGGGTGTTGGTGTGGGTGTTGGTGTGGGTGTTGGTGTTACTACATTGTATGTAAGGGTTTTATCTATCTTCGGACCAGAATCCGGGTTTGCAATCAGTGTCACTGTTCCTAATTCAGTCGGAGTAATCGTGAAACTAATGCTTGTGGTTTCCTTCTCGAGATCGAAGCTCTTGCGCTCATCTATCCCACCGCCTGTGATCTTGACATGGAATTTGCCGTTTGAACTTCGGTCAAATGTGAGTATAAACGGCTCTGAAGGAGTGTTTATAGGTCCCTGACTAGGACCAGAGAAGGTCGGATCTGCAGCAATACTTGTTTGAAGATTTATTGATCCGATCAAAATGATGCTTACAGCCAATGACAAAAATCGAACTACGGTCCTCATTCCAGTCCCTTCAATTGATTAGGTGCGGACTGTGACAGGACAAGTCCAAGCGAAAGGCTCCGTATTGTTGCTGTAGTGTCGCAAAGGACTCTTTAATTCTTGATTTGTCATTGTCCGGACTAAGACCATCTTAAGAGCACTGTGCGCACCTCTGAGGTCTACCCTTAATTCAATACGTCAAGACGGAGGTTTAATGTTCTACAAAGAACTAGCTGGAATGGCGAATAAGATAATTCAAACGCAACCAGATTTGGATGGATTGCTACAGATGTTTTGTCTTAGAAAGGTTGCAGACCACAAGTTTCTAGCTGCTTTTTTCTTGCAAGTCGAGCGTGACGGCCGACTTCATCTAGTGACCTTCTATGGTGCGCTCCCGGAGGAAATCGGTCTAAACGAGACATCTATTTCAATCTTCGATAATCACCCGGCCTCCGAAGCTGCTAGAACGGGTTCAATCACTTGGTCAAAACATCAAATTTCGAAAAATAGAGCGGGGAGCCTCGTTGCTTGGCCAGTTTTCTCAGAAGAACGGATTCTTGGTGTTCTGCTGGCGCTTTATGAAGTTCCCTTTAGTAAGACAGAACATGATCTCGAGTACTTTGAGGCAATATCAACAGTCATAGGTGGGGCCATCATCAAGAATGTGCCACAAGTGGCTTCTAGTAACACTCATCGCCGTTCTAACGGGGCAACACTTCGCTTAACTCCAGAGAGTGACAGTGAGACTGTTCTGAGTGAACGACAAGAGTTAATCCTAAAATTGATTTCAGAAGGCCGAACTAATGGAGATATCGCTGACGTACTCGGATATTCAGAGTCGTTGATAAGGCAGGAAACGATACGAATTTATGCGATTCTACGTTGCAGCGGCAGGGCTGAGGCGACTGCTATCTACAAGGCTCGAGAGGGTAGTAAACAAGTACTTGCTGAGAGCGCAAAGTAGAAAAGGCGCCTTGCGGCGCCCTTTCTAGTCAGGTTTTTCAAATATAAATCAGGTCAATGGATAGACCATCACTGAGACTTTCCGATCATAGGGATCAACAATCCCAGCCTTGGCCGAAGAGAGGTATTCGCCCATATTCTCAACAGTGACTTTGGGACTCTCGGCACCTAACTGAGTAAGTTTCCTATTTAGGTACTTGGCGGCAGAGTTCGCGCGTCGCAGCGAGAGCGAGAGATTGGCCGCATCGCTGCCTGACCGATCTGTCATTCCAACTAGGTATGCACCCATCAATCCCGAGTTCATCATCTGCTGCGCCATTTCTCCGAGGACATAGCGCGCCTCTTCATTTAGGCGGGTGGAATTCGTTGAAAAATGCACGTGACCTAAAGTGATAGGGCCTTCTAGAACCACACGAATTGGTTTTCCTGCGGTTTCAAGGTTAGGGCCGAAGAAGATGTTCTCCCCTACCGCAACTGAGGATTGCAGCAAATACTCACTGCCGTCCTTGACCATTTTGATCTCATCTCCAGCTTCATTCTCTAAGACGAAGTCCACGTCGCCATTTGGCATGGTCACAGTGAATTTATTGACGATTGGATAGACAACGCTGGAATTGCTCTTCAGAATTGGGTTATCTCCTCGTTCTATAGTTACCTGCATATTGACTGGAAAAGGATATTCCGTGGCCATCGCAGTCGTAGCTAATGTTGATAGCGCCACTAAACATGCAGATCCAATTATTGCTCTCTTCATTTTGCTCCTTAATGTGTTGTAACTCCTCTAAAGGGATATCGCTGACTCTAATCCTCAATCGAAACTGAAAACTCTATAAAGTGGTCATGGTTTTTTTATGACAAGATAAAGACCGGTCATCATCAATTACTGCGATTCGACACACTTATGGTTCGCAGTATGACAACAGATACCGCACTAATCATTGAAAATAACCCGATAGACCGTAAATTCATGCAGAACGCACTTGAGTCCTGGAACTTGAGTGTGCGCGCTGAGAGTGACCTTGCTCGAATAAAGGAACACTTCACATTAGGAGACTTCAAGCTTGTCCTATTCCATCTCGTGGGAGACGTGATGAAGACTATTGATGTTCTTGGTTGGCTTCGCATGCATACTAAAGGGGCACTTATACCCTTAATCGATCATGGAAGTCCTTATACCGAAGATATGTGTGTTCGTGCTGGAGCAGATGAGATAATCACCAAGCCGATAGTCCAAAAGCTGTTCTTGCAGCGCATTAACTATCACTTGGATAAACAAGATGCTTTTGCTAAAGATGAAGATGATCTCTATGAGATTGATGACCTTAGACTAGAAGTTCCACTCTGCGAGTTTCGAGTTGGAGAGAAGTTGGTCCCTCTCACGAAAACCGAGTTCCTTCTCACCCAAGCATTTATGGCAGAACCAGAACGGGTGATCTCCAGACCGGAGCTCTTGAATGTAATAAAGGTTAAAGACGGAATTGGTTCAAGCCATTTGATTGATACCCATCTCTCTCGACTTCGTATAAAGATCAAAGAGAATGGCGGTGGCGATTACATATTCTCGATTCGAGGATTGGGAGTCCGCTTCTTAGCACCCGAGCACTTGATGCGAAAATCTTCTTAAAAGGTAATAAATTGAAACGGGGCGATGTTGCTAGAGAACATCGCCCCGCATTATCTGCAGTCCTTCAAATCGCAACTTCACCCATTGCGAATTTGTACGGCGAGGCGGCGCTTTGGGAGCGGAGCCTCTCTCTTGACGTCTATCTCGAGAATGCCGTTACGAAGGGTGGCATCAAGAACCTTGTCGTGTTCGGATAGTTGAAAACATTGCCGAAAACTACGAGCCTTGATACCTCTCTGCAGATAATCCTCTTTCTCTTCCTTCGTTTCTTCTTTGATTTCACCTGAGACAACCAAGGTTTCATCTTCCAGTTCGATCTTTAGATGGTCTTTTGAGAACCCAGCTACCGAAATCTCAATCCGGTAATGATCATCGGTGATTTTCTTGATATTCGATTCCGGGTATTCATTGAATCCATCTAAGCCGTCTTCCCATTTCTCAACTAGATTGTTGAAGATGTCATCGAAACCGACCATCCACTTCTCACCGTCAGCCAGAAGGGACGCTAAAGGCGATCTGAGTCGACTCTCCCTCTTTAAGATATTGGACATATTTCCTCACTCTCTTGAACTAGCAGGTTTGTATCGCGGGATGACGTGGATAGACACGCCATCCCGCTATACCTACATAAAGGAAGGTTCGCACCGTTTCTCTATCCGGCTCGGACCCAGTTTGTAACAGGCTCCACAGCTAACGAATCCGCCTGTTCTACTTCAATCTGCAGGATTCCTTGGTGCAGATCGCTATCAACTACTCGTGTGCCTCTGCCAAGTTGGAAACTTCTACGGAAGCCACGTGCGCTGATTCCTTTCTGTAGGTAATTCTGGTTTTCCTTCTCCGCATATTCAGTTTTGTTTCCCGTAACGACAAGAGAATCTCCGACCATTTTCACTCTAGGAGTCGTCTGACTGAAGCCACCAAGATCAATCTGGATCTGGAATCCATGACTGTTATGTGTGACTATCTGGGAGACTGGGTAGTTACTTAGGCCATCGAACTGAAGTTGCGATCCGTCCTCCATCACTTCGAAAACTTGATCGAATCCGACCAGCCAATCCTCACCTTCCACGATCATTGAGACCAATGGAGTTCTAAGGAAGGACTGAGATTTCGCTACGAATATCACGACTTCTCCCTTCTTGTAACGGAGTGGAATACTCGCAATCGCCCACGATTCGGAAATCTCTTCGATGTCGCAAATCACTCGCAAGGTGGTCGCAAGCCCAATAATCACTTCAATGAGCGATTAGGACTAGTGATACTTCAACTATGAAAACGACTTTCGATCAATCAAGTGTTGTGCAGATAAAGGATTACAAATCAAGAGAAGTATCGCTACCAGAAGTCGTTGGTTATGCAGGATCTTTGATGGCTATCGGTGCAATTTCGCTCTTTCTCTATACTGAGTGGGAAGACATCACGCAAGCACAGAAAACAGCAACTTTCTCTCTGATTGCAATTGCATTATTTGTTATTGGTTTGATTGCAAGCAACGGAGCCGATGTACGCCGAAGAGTCTCTTCATATATCTATACATTGGCAACGATCTCTTCCTGGCTAGCGGTCTACGTTACCTTTCCTAATGATCCGCCTCTCCTACAAAGCTTTGCACTAGCTACAGTTGTTGCGCTTCTGGGTTACACGATATCCAGCACGCTCATTGGTCATGCAACTCTCTACTTAGCTTCTGTCGGAACGCTTGTGGGGCTCGGTCTTGAGGTTGTTGATTCAGAGAACTTACGCCTTTACACGCAATTAAGTCTCTCGATTGCATTTGCGCTTACTTGGATGGCGATTTCTGCGATTCGAATAGTTGATCAAAATCTTGGTCTTATTCTCTCTAATCTGACGATACTGGGTGCAGCGCAAGTCGCTTTCTTTAGAGGATTTGAAGGTCTCTCTTACTTCGTAGCGGCTGGCTCGATTGCGATAACTGTATGGCTCTACACAAAGATTGGCTCGTGGATCCTGGCAGCCTCGGCAATGGCAGCGCTTGGAGCCGTCGTAGCAGAGTTCGTGATGTCGACCATGGAGAATTCGTTGGTCGCCATAATTGGAATGCTTCTCGTAGGCGGGGTTGTTACAACTATGGGAATTCGGGCTGCTGGATCAAGAAATAGCTAGAGAAGTTTTAGTGTCTCTAGCTTCTCTTTGAGAGCGTTATCCGAAGGCTCCGTTAGATGCGTTCCGTCTGGGAAGACGATGACTGGGATTGAGCGCATGCCACCGTTGATCTCAATAACTTTCTCAGATGCGCTTGTGTCTGTCTCGACATCGATGTAGTTGTAAGCAACATTATTTGAATCCAAGAATCTCTTTGATCTGCGGCAATCGCCACACCAATCAGCTCCATACATCGTTATCTCGGCCATAATTACTCCTTATCCAGTTTCAAATAATGTTCCAAACCTACTGTTAGGCCCGGATTTTTTGCTACTTCTCTAATGCCAACCAGCACACCAGGCATAAATCCAGATCTATCAAGCGAGTCATGTCGAATTGTGAGCAGTTCGCCCTTATCGCCAAAAAGCACCTCTTGGTGTGCGACTAAGCCGCGGAGTCGGACAGAATGAATAGGGACTTCGCCGATCTTCGCACCGCGTGCGCCCTCTAGCGACTTAGCGGTCTTATCCGGCATCTTGCCTAGATTCGCTTCTTGCCTAGCCTCATTTATCAATTCGGCAGTTCTGGTGGCCGTTCCACTTGGGGCATCGACCTTTTCCGGATGATGAAGTTCAATAATTTCCGCAGATTCAAAGTACTTAGCGGCGCTCTTTGCAAATTGCATCATCAATACTGCACCTAGGCCAAAATTTGGCGCAATTAACACGCCAACTTTCGGATTAGTAGCTAGAAGCTTCTTGAGTGTCTCAAGCCGTGTTGCATCAAATCCAGTCGTGCCAACAACTGCATGAATTCCATTCTCGATAGCGAACTTCAGATTTTCCATCACCACTTCGGGTGTCGTGAAGTCGACTATGACCTCCGCTTTTGAGCTCTTAAGGATTTCAATCGAATCATTTAAATCAATCTCAGCTACCAATTCCAGATCGTTAGTTGCTCTGATGGCCCGACAAACCTCTTGACCCATACGGCCACGTGCGCCGAGTACTCCAACCTTCACATCCATTACGCCATCACCTTCTCGAAAACTGACTCTTTATTGAATGGGCCAACCAAGGCAAGGGTAGGGCTCTTGGTGAGAAACTCGCTAGCGAGTTCTCGAATGTCGCTCGAAGTGACCGAAGAAATCGCCCCAAGAATCTCATCAAAGCCGAGAACTTCACCATGGACTAGTTCGCTCTTGCCAATTCGACTCATACGCGAGCCAGTATCTTCTTGGCTTAGAACAAGCGTTCCTTTGACGGCACCTTGAGCGCGTAGCAACTCTTCGTGAGTCAACCCATTAATTGCAACATCGTTGAGAATTTCGCGGATGATTCTTATAACCTCAGTTGCTTTCTGGGGGGTGCAACCAGCATAAAAACCAAGCATCCCGGTACCGGCGAATTGTTGTGCGTAAGAGTAAACCGAGTATGCAAGGCCACGTTTTTCACGCACCTCTTGGAAAAGTCTTGATGACATTCCACCACCTAGCGCAGCCGAGAGAACGCTCATCGCAAAACGACGCTCGTCATCACGAGCTACTCCGTCAACGCCAAGGAAGAGATGAGCTTGTTCGGTCTTACGATAGATGAGGCCGACCCGCTCCCCTTTTCTCTTTATCGGGGTCGAGGGGCGCATATTCGCTTTGCTCTTCTCGATACCCAAGAACTCATCTTTCGACATCGCCTTGATGACTTGATCTATGACTTTCTGGTGCTTGATATTCCCTGCTACCGAAACGACTATGTCTTGTGGCAAATACTTCTTCTTGTAGTAGTTAAAGACTGAATTTCGAGACATCTCATTTATTGATTCAACTGTACCTAGAATCGGCCTTCCGACTGGAGTATCGCCAAAGAAGGTCTCGGAGAATAAGTCGTGTACTAAATCAGATGGATCATCATCGCGCATAGATATCTCTTCAAGCACCACTTTACGTTCTGATTCAACATCTTCTGGACGACCAACCGATGAGGTGATCAAGTCAGCGATTACATCTATCGCAAGCGGTAGGTCACTATCGATTACCCGGGCATAAAAGCAGGTGTATTCCTTAGATGTGAATGCATTCATCTCGCCACCAACCGCTTCAATAGCAGAAGAGATTTCTAAGGCGGTACGGGTCTTAGTGCCCTTAAATAGCAAGTGCTCTAGAAAGTGAGATGCCCCAGCAACTTTCGGAGATTCATCTCGAGATCCGACATTGACCCAGATTCCAAAGGCTGCGCTTCGGACGTTCGGTATCTCTTCAGTGACAATGCGCAAGCCGCTCGGATGAACGGTCTTGCGCACGGTCATAACTTTTACTACTCGCTTGCAGTCTCTTCGAGGACTGGGACTAGAGATAGTTTGCCCTTTGGATCGATCTCGCCGATCTCTACATGGACCTTATCTCCAACCTTCATTACATCCTCTAGGTTTTCAATTCGCTTTCCACCATGCATCTTGCGAATCTGCGATACATGTAGCAAGCCATCTTTGCCTGGTAGAAGATTTACGAAAGCTCCGAAGGCCGCAAGTTTCACAACGGTTCCGTTGTAGCGCTCGCCAACTTCAGGAAGTTTTGGATCAGCGATTGCGATGATCTGGGCCTTGGCTGCATCAGCTGCTGTGCCATTTGTGGCGCCGATGTAGATAGTTCCATCATCTTCGATCGTGATTTCAGCGCCAGTCTCATCTTGGATCTGATTTATTACCTTGCCCTTAGGCCCGATAACTGCACCGATCTGATCAACTGGAATCTTGATGCTCATAATTCGAGGAGCCAATGGATTCATCTCATCTGGACGATCGATTGCTTCGTTCATCACATTGAGGATTGCTAAACGAGCTTCTTTCGCTTGAAGAAGCGCAGCAGCTAGAACGCTCGCTGGAATTCCATCAAGCTTGGTGTCTAGTTGTAGCGCGGTTACAAAGTCCTTTGTTCCAGCAACCTTGAAGTCCATATCGCCGAATGCATCTTCAGCTCCAAGAATGTCAGTGAGTGCAACATACTCAGTCTTTCCATCGACATCATCAGAGATGAGACCCATTGCAATTCCAGCAACTGGCGCCTTTAGTGGAACGCCAGCGTTCAATAGTGAGAGCGTGGAGGCGCATACAGATCCCATCGAAGTGGAACCGTTTGAGCCGAGCGCCTCAGAGACCTGGCGAATGGCATATGGAAACTCTTCACGAGTCGGTAGAACTGGAAGGAGAGCACGCTCCGCAAGTGCACCATGTCCGATTTCGCGGCGCTTTGGCGATCCAACTCGACCGGTCTCACCTGTTGAGTAAGGCGGGAAGTTGTAGTTATGCATGTAGCGCTTGTGATCCTCTGGATTGAGAGTATCTAGTTGCTGCTCCATCTTAAGCATATTCAAAGTTGTGACTCCGAGAATCTGGGTTTCTCCACGTTCGAAGAGAGCTGAACCATGGACTCTGGGAATAACTTCCACTTCTGCAGTTAGCGGACGAATGTCCTTAAGGCCACGACCATCGATACGAATCTTGTCGCGGAGTACTCGTTGACGTACTAACTTCTTGGTCAGCGAGCGGAGTGAAGCAGAGATCTCTTTCTCACGACCCTCAAATTGTTCAGCAAGGCTGGCCTTAACATCATCAGAAATCACATCAAGTTCAGTCTCGCGCTCTTGCTTTCCAGCAATCGTGAGCGCCTTGGCCAATCGATCCTTTGCAGCCTTTTCAACTGCTGCATATGCATCTTCTTGATAATCCAAGAAGACTGGGAACTCGGCGGTTGGTTTTGCAGCAACTTTCGCCAACTCGAGCTGTGCTTCGCAGAGAATGCGAATGAATGGCTTAGAGGCTTCAAGTCCAGCGCCAACAAGCTCCTCTGTTGGAGCGCCAGCACCGTCTGCAATTAGTGAAATAGTCTTTGTGGTCGCTTCAGCTTCCACCATCATGATTGCAACATCGTCACCAGCGATACGACCAGCAACGACCATATCGAATACAGCGCGCTCTAGATCGCTGTGATTAGGGAATGCCACCCACTGGCCGTCGATTAAAGCAACGCGAACGCCGCCAATCGGGCCAGAGAATGGAAGTCCAGCTAGTTGTGTTGACATCGAAGCCGCATTGATTGCGATGACGTCATACAT
>CAZFQY010000035.1:0-9303 GCA_964521265.1 uncultured Clavibacter sp. | reverse complement strand
ACGACTTGGCTCTTGGTGAAACGATCATGCAGTCCCCTGCTCTCGCTATCAATTACTAGTGCAGGAATTACAAGCGCGATCAAGAGTGTGCGTAGAAAAGCCTTTGATGGCGTAATGAAGTACTGATCAGGGAAACTGACAACACGGATTCCCATGATCCGCTGACCGATAGAGGCGCCGCCCAAGGCCGTAAGTAGACCGACTTCCAAGACAAATACAGCCAGGCGCGTCAGGCTAGGAGCCAGGGAGCTAGCAAAAACTGGGAAGAAGAGTCCGGTCGTAAAAGTCGCTACGCCCCAATCCAGGCTCAGAGCGACTAAACGGCGGCCTAGTGAGGCCCGCTCAAAACTCCTGTTCACCGGGACAAAGTAGTCCATCACACTGGATCGACCCAGTTAAAGGAAACATGACCGTAACACACCAGATACCCCTCTTTCACTGCCCCCATCTACGATTCCGTCATCCACTCAATGAAGAGTCTCGAGTTCCGATAGCAATTAGGCCTTAGCAGAAAGTTGTAGGAGAAAAATGTTTAAGTCCTCGGCTGAATTAATCAGCTACATTAAGAAAGAGAACATCTCTCTTGTTGATGTTCGATTCATTGATCTTCCCGGAATCCAACACCACTTCAATGTTCCAGCGAGTCAGTTCACTGAAGATGTATTCAAAGATGGCTTGATGTTTGACGGTTCCTCGATTCGAGGTTTCCAATCGATTCATGAGTCCGACATGAAATTGCTGCCTGCTCCTGAGACTGCATTCGTCGACCCATTCCGCAAAGAGAAGACTCTCGTTGTGCACTTCTCCGTCGTCAATCCAGATGACAACTCCGCTTATTCACGCGACCCGCGTCAGGTGGTGACAAAGGCTGTCGAGTACATGCGTTCGACTGGAATCGCTGACACCGCCTATTTCGCTCCAGAGGCCGAGTTCTACGTATTCGATCGTGTCCGTTATCTGACTGGTATGAACACCGGTTACTACGAAGTCGATTCCTACGAAGGTGCTTGGAATACCGGAATCAAGGAAGATCCAGATGGAACTCCGAATCGTGGATATCGCACTCGTATCAAGGGTGGATATTTCCCAGTCTCTCCTACAGATCAATTCGCAGATCTTCGCGATGAAATGGTCATGAACTTGGAGAAGGTCGGACTCTCAGTTGAGCGCGCTCACCATGAAGTCGGTACCGCAGGTCAGATGGAAGTTAACTATCGATTCAATGACATCCTTCATGCCGGCGATGACTTGATGAAATTCAAGTACGTCATCCGCAATACGGCTTGGCAAGCAGGCAAGACTGTTACCTTCATGCCAAAACCACTCTTCGGCGATAACGGCTCCGGTATGCACGTTCACCAATCACTCTGGAAAGATGGAAAACCACTCTTCTGGGGCGATGGTTATGCGAACCTCTCTGATATCGCTCGCTGGTATATCGGTGGACTTTTGAAGCATGCTCCATCTCTACTCGCTTTCACCAACCCAACTGTGAACTCTTATAAGAGACTAGTTCCTGGTTATGAAGCGCCAGTAAATCTCGTTTACTCAGCTCGTAATCGCTCGGCATGTATCCGTATTCCAATTACGGGCACAAGTCCGAAGGCAAAGCGAATTGAGTTCCGTTGTCCAGATCCGTCTTCTAATCCCTATCTAGCTTTCTCAGCGATCTTGATGGCAGGTCTTGATGGAATCACAAACAAGATCGAGCCTCCAAAGCCAGTTGATAAGGATCTATATGAGCTTGAAGGAGCCGAAGCTAAGGCAATCCCACAAGTCCCAGGCTCACTCGACAAGGTAATCGATAGTCTTGAGGCTGATCACGAGTTCTTAACTCGAGGTGGCGTATTCACCAAGGATCTAATCGAGACTTGGATCGACTGGAAGCGTAAGTCTGAGATTGATTATGTCCGTCTACGTCCACACCCAGCTGAGTTCGAGCTCTACTTCGACATCTAAACTGAAGTCACGAAAAAGCCCACCTATCCGGTGGGCTTTTTCATTTCACGGACTTAATCAACCAACGTTCTTGAGCCTTTGGACTAGTGGAGGGTGCGTGTAATTGAAAGCAACATACAGCGGGTGTGGATTCAAGTTTGCCAAGCTATCTGTAGATATCTTGGAGAGGGCGCTCCGCATCGGAGCCTGTTTGTAGGTCTTCGCCGCGAAAGTATCAGCGTCGAATTCGTTCCTTCTGGAGATCGAGTTATTGAATAGGCCTAGAAGAACCTGAAGTGGGGTCAGGAGAATAAAGAAAGCCAAAGCCGATAAGTGGAATTTCCCCTCCTCGGCTCCAAGAGCTCGGGAAAGTTCGGGATATTGCAGCGCCCAACCTAAAAGTCCGAAGATAGCCAAAGTTTGAAGGTTGGATGTAATGAACATAGCAAGGGTGTGTTTCCGCTTGTAATGCCCGATCTCATGAGCAAGCACGGCAACGATCTCTTCCTTCGTTAGCTTCTCGATCAAGGTATCAAATAGGACGATCGTCTTGCTCTTTCCCATACCACTGAAAAATGCGTTTGCCTTAGTCGATCGCTTAGAGCCATCCATGACAAAGAGATTTTTCAACGAGTAGCCCTGAGATTGGCAATACTTGTTTATGTCTTCCTTGAGCTCTCCATCTGGAAGAGGTGTAAGTTTGTTGAAAAGCGGCAATATTAGTTTTGTGCCAAACATAAACATGAAGATTGAGAATCCGGCAACAAGCAACCATCCATATAGCCAGAATCGATCCTCGAATCTCTCATAAAGCCATATCACAGCAGCAAGAAGTGGACCGCCGATTGCAACTCCTACCAGAGTTCCTTTGACGGTATCGAAGATGAAGGTTTTCGGAGTGGATTTATTAAAACCATATTTGGCTTCAATGCCGAAGGTTGATTTGATGGCGAAAGGCAGCGATATCAACCAGCTGACGAAACTCAATGTTGCAATAAAGATGAGTGAGACAAAGAGCGAACTATCTACTCGCTCGGAAATGAATGTATCTAGATCAGCAAACCATCCCAGAGCTAAGGCCAGGATCATGGCACCGGTTGAGACCGCTCCCGAGATCAATCCGAGCTGGTTGCGTTCGTATCCGTACGAGATCGAACGGTCATGCTCTTTCTCGTCGTATAGGTGGGCCACGAGAGGATCAGGCCTTAACTCCGAGCTTCTCTGATTGAGTTGATTAAGTATCGACTCCAAGATAAAAGTTAGAGCCACGATAACTACCAATGCTTCTAGCAACATACCAAGAGGTTAGCGGATAAGATTCCACTCATGTGTCGCCTACTTGGTTATGTCGCGAACAGTCCAACAACCATCCCGGACTTTGCCGGTCCAGAATTCCAAGAATTCGTAAAGTTATCTGAGATACATAAAGATAGCTGGGGCCTTTGTCAGGTCGAAGCAAATGAAGCAAGGCTCAAGAAGAGTGCTGAGACTGCATCCTCAAGCGAGACTTTCTCAGAGATGGCTAGAGAGAGCACGGCTTCGGGTGGGTTATTGCACTTTAGATGGGCCTCCCCTGGAATCGAAGTAAACGATCTAAACGCTCATCCCTTTTCTTATGAGGATATGGCCTTTATTCATAATGGAGCGCTCTCCCCTTATGACGCGCTTCTACCTGAGATTAGTGCTGACCTACTTCCTCTAAGGAAAGGAAGCGGAGATAGCGAGCTCTTCTTCCTATTCGCGCTATCCAAGATCAAAAAGTCAGGTTTTGTTCCGGGAGTTCTTGAGGCCATACGCTCCATAAAGAGTTCTTACAACTACAGCAGTATCAACTCGATGTTCCTGAACACGGACTTTCTAGTAGTCATATCAGAGCATCATCCCGATAACCGACCCTCATGGACAGAGCCCAATTACTACGAAGTTCGCTACCGTCTCGACCAATCCGGCTGCATTGTTGCTTCATCCGGCTGGACCCAAGATGGGTGGACATTGATGCCTAATCACAGCGCTTTGATAGTTGATCGACAAACAATGAAGAGCGAGCTGATTAGCCTTTAGCTTGGCGTTTAGCTTTACTCTCACTCGAAACAACCGTCAATACTCCCAAGATGATTATTGCGCCACCCAGCGCATAGTTAAGGGTGATCACCTCATTGAGGAAGAGCACTCCGAGAAGTACTGCGATAACGGGATTTACATATGCATAGGTGGCAGTGAGTGAGACGGGCGCATTCATCACTAGCCATAGATAAGCCGAATATGCAGCGATGGATCCAACCAAGACCAGGTACCAGAACCAGAACCATGAAGCATTTGAACCATCCAAGAAATCACCAAATGTTTCACCGCGAATCAGGCCAGCTAATGTGAGCGCAATCCCACCTGCGAGCATCTCAATACCAGTGAAGAGAAGTGAGTTCTTAGGAATGGGAAATCTTGGAGACAGATACGTGCCGAGCGCCCATCCAATATTTCCAAGCAAGACCATAAACATGTAGAAGAAAAGAGTGCTCGAGCCGACGCCACTAACAGATTCGATACTTCCTGGCTTAAGAAGAATTACAACCCCGACGAAGCCAACCAAGGTTCCGATCCAAGTGAGAGTTGCAATTTTTTCGCGTGAAACCGTTCTAAAGAGTGCTATCCAGAGAGGGAGCGCTGCGATTATCAGCGAAACGACTCCGGTTGGCACATGCGCTTCAGCGACAGCGACATTTCCAATTCCAAATCCGAGAGTTACAAAACCGAGAACTGACGCGGAGAGGATCTCAGGTTTGGGGATACGAAACTCACTACCCCCCTGCTTCAAGAAAATGAAGGAGAAGAGAATTAGACCAGCGAGAGTAAATCGGATGCCCATCGAGAGTAACGGGGGCATCGTCTCGATTACCTTTGCGATGGCAAAATAGGTAGAACCCCAGATTAGATAGACCGTCCAAAGTGAGACCCAAGTCTTGGTCCGAAAGTTCATGCCAAAAGGCTAGAGCCAGGCACGCATCAGATTGAGCGATTCTTTTGCAGATGCAAATTATTTGCAATAGACTCCGTCAATGATCCTGCCCAGACTGCATATCCCCGATGGCTTCGTAAATCTCCCTGTGAGCGCCCTCTTCGGCCTCCTATCAATTGCCTTTGTTGGGTTGGCTCTAAAAGGCGCTTCTAAGACCCTCGATGATCGCACTACTCCGCTCGCTGGGCTAACCGCAGTCTTCATCTTCGCAGCGCAGATGATTAATTTCCCCGTCGCAGCTGGAACTAGTGGACATCTCGTCGGAGCTGCTCTTGCGACCGTTCTTGTAGGCCCACACTCTGCAACTTTGGCGTTGACCGTAGTGCTCGGAGTCCAAGCGCTTCTCTTCGCGGATGGTGGTCTATCTGCGCTTGGATTGAATGTCTTTAACCTCTCAGTGATAGCAGTTTGGGTAAGCCATTTTGTAATTGTTGGATTGAGAAGAGTTCTTCCCAAGACCAAATCGGGCGTCACTATCGCTGCTGCTATCGCCGCTTATGTATCTGTCCCGCTCGCGGCGCTTGGATTCACGATTCAATATGCGATCGGCGGCACAGGCACTATCCCAGTCAACACAGTCGGTGCAGCCATGATTGGAACGCATCTCTTGATCGGATTTGGTGAAGCACTGATTACATTTATGACGGTCTCAGCCGTTATCGCAACTCGATCCGATCTAGTTTACGGTTGGAAGCCAACTCTGGAGGTACGTTCATGAGTAAGACTTCAAAGCGTTTCTACACCTACTTCTTCCTTGCCTCTGTCGCAGTAGCTGGCGTGCTCTCCTATTACGCCTCCTCGCATCCGGATGGACTAGAGAAGGTTGCCGAAGACACTGGCTTTCTGGATACCGCCAAGGATTCAGCAGTATCAGGCTCTCCGCTCGCTGATTATGGAGTCTCTGGAGTCGATAGTGAGCGCTTCAGCGTTGGCCTCTCGGGAATCATCGGAGTATTTGTCACAGCTCTAGTGGCTTTCGGGATCTTTGCGCTAGCAAAGCGAATGAATAAAGGCGCTAAGCGCTGAAATCTTCGCATCATCATGGCCATGATGTAGGAGAGCGTCTCTACCTGCATCGTCACACCTTCGTACATGAATTACCCGCAGAGACCAAGATTCTTGGAGCACTTCTTTTTGTAATTGTTGTGGTGGCAACTCCCATCCAAAACCTCGCGGCCTACTTGGGATTCTTCGTGATCCTCCTGATTCTCATCAAGTTAACAAAGCTCCCGTATCGCACTGTCTTTTTTCGCTCTTTGGTTGAAATTCCATTCGTCCTCTTCGCTCTCTTGATGCCTTTCTTCGGGACTGGGCCAAAAGTTCAATTCCTAGGCCTTGAACTCTATGAGGCCGGAATATGGGCGGGAGCGGGAATCGTCGCCAAAGGAACTATTGGCGTGATAACGGCCATCATCCTCTCGGCATCAACATCAGCACGAGATATCTTGGGGGGATTAGAGAAGTTGCGAGTGCCCGCTCCGCTAGTGAGCATCGCTACTTTTATGCTTCGCTATCTCAATGTGATCAATGACGAATTAGGAAGGATGAAGATTGCTCGAGAGTCGCGTGGCTTTGAAGAACGCGGATTAAGGTCTTGGCGGATCTTGGCGCAAACAGTCGGAGCACTCTTCATTAGATCGTACGAGAGAGGCGAACGCGTTTACCTAGCCATGCTCTCAAGAGGATTTGCCGGCGCTATGCCAAGACTCTCAGAAGAAAGACCGACTAATTGGTTTCTCGCACTGGTCCTTCCACTCCTTGCGTTGACCGTCTCACTTACAACTGGAGCTCTGCTATGAGTGTGAGTCCAAGTCTACGAATCAATAATCTTGCATATGCCTACCCAGATGGCCATCAAGCGCTTTTTGGAGTTAATCTCGAGATAAATAAAGGAGAGAAAGTAGCTCTTCTTGGTCCGAATGGCGCTGGTAAGACGACTTTAGTTCTCCATCTAAATGGCATCATCGCAACCCAACAAGGTAGCGTCTCGGTTGGCGGCACCCTCGTTGATGCGAAGAATAAGGAAAGTCTCCGCCATATCCGCGAGCGCGTAGGCATCGTCTTTCAAGATCCCGATGATCAGCTATTCATGCCCACGGTTGCTGAGGATGTCGCATTTGGCCCCTACAACTCAGGACTTAGAGGATCAGATCTCGAGAAGGTGACTGAAGATGCTCTGGCAAAAGTGGGAATGCTCGAGTTTAAGGATCGCCCACCGCATCATTTATCTTTTGGGCAGCGTCGGCGCGTGGCAGTAGCCACGGTTCTTGCAATGAATCCGGAGATTCTTGTTCTAGATGAACCTTCTTCCAATCTCGATCCCGCATCTAGACGTGAACTGGCTGAGATCCTCAAATCGCTAGACATCACGATATTGATGGTCACTCACGATCTTCCCTACGCCCTAGAGCTCTGCGAGCGTTCAGTAATTCTCTCTGGTGGAGTTATCGCAGCGGATACAAAGACCTCAGAGCTATTCGCTGACCAGCAGCTATTGTCAAAGCATCGACTAGAGCTGCCCTTTGGTTTTCGGCTCTAATTAGTCGAGGAAAAAGTCCAATAAGAAGTCAGTGGTGCCTGGAACCACGGCATACTTATCGAGATCAGTAACGCCCACGGAAGCAAGTACTTCATCATCTACGAAGAAGTTTCCAGAGCACTCACCGCTCGGACGATTCAAGATCACATGAGCGGCATCGGCAAGAATCTCAGGTTTTCTACAAGCCGCGGTATCTATCCCCGGAATCATCTGCAGCGCAGCCGTATCAATTGCGGTTCTCGGCCATAGCGCGTTTACTGCTATTCCATCTCTCTTGAACTCCTCCGACATTCCCAGAACGCACATACTCATTCCATACTTGGCCATCGTGTAGGCAACATGATTCTTAAACCACTTCGCCTTCATAGATAGCGGAGGCGAAAGAGTGAGAATGTGAGGGTTCCGTCCAGCCTTAGCCGAATCTTTCAAGTGCGGAATAGCAGCCTGGGAAGTCAGGAATGTTCCCCTTACATTTACATCGAACATCAGATCAAAACGTTTTGCTGGAGTCGCAAGAGTTGGAGTCAGATTTATCGCACTCGCATTATTGATCAGGATATCTAGACCACCAAAGGTCTCAACCGTCTTCGCTATTGCAGATTCAATCTGGGCTTCATCCCGAATATCGCATTGAATTGCGAGCGCTTCCCCGCCGGCGGATTTGATCTCCTCGGCCGCAGTGAAGATAGTTCCAGGGAGTTTTGGATGAGGGTCTGCGGTCTTTGCCGCAATCGCAATCTGTGCGCCATCCTGCGCGGCCCGAAGGGCAATAGCCAATCCGATTCCCCGTGAACCTCCGGTGATGAATATCCGCTTTCCCTTTAGTGACATTTTGAGCCTCTCTTATTTTCCTTTTTTTGATAGGAAGTTCATGAAAGCTTCACGAGCTTCATCTGATTGGAGCGCCATTTGAAATAGTTCACCTTCAGCCCGCATTACAGCGGAAACCTTTTCATGCAGTTCACTCTTCAGTAACGCCTTGGTTTGAATCACGGCATTTGGGGGCTGATTAGCTATCTTTGCAGCGATTGATTTAGCGATCTCAATCGGAGTCTCCGAGATTTCAGCAATCAATCCCATAGAAAGTGCATCCTCAGAACCGAATGGCTCCCCCGTCAGAAATACTTTGCTCGCTCGCTGATGTCCTACCAACCTTGGGAAGAGAATCGAGGAACCGGCTTCTGGCACCAGTCCAAGATTCACAAACGGCATTGAAAATTTCGTATTCGAGGCAGCAATCACGACATCACAGTGGAAAAGCATCGTTGTGCCAATCCCCACCGCATTTCCAGAGACCGCGGCAAGCAATGGCTTGGAGAGATTATGGATAGCTCCCAGGAAATTCATAACAGGTGAACCCTCTTCAAGTGGAGGGGTATTTAAGAAGTCGAAGAGGTCATTTCCTGCCGTGAAGTGTTGTGAGGAGCTTGTTATCAGTACTGCACGGACTCCAAAATCTCCGTTTGCCTCGTTTATAGCGCTGGCGAGAGTTTGATACATCTCTCGAGTTATCGCGTTCTGCTTCTCGGGACGATTTAGCGTAAGAGTAAGAATCTGACCGTCAACGCTACTAAGAACTTCGCTCACTTGAGCATCCTATCCATCCTTCGCCCATTCACTTCAACCTTCATAAAAAATGCCCCCGGCTAATCCGGGGGCAATCCAAATCCAACCTACAGCCCTTAGCTTCCGCGCTTTCCTTCGATGAACTCTTGAGTGCGGACTAGCGCCTCTTCATCGGTGTACTGCTCAGGTGGGGACTTCATGAAATAACTGGATGGTGAGAGCAAAGGTCCGCCAATTTTGCGATCCA
>CAZFQY010000034.1:0-9640 GCA_964521265.1 uncultured Clavibacter sp. | reverse complement strand
AGATTCGATGAGTATCCATTCATCTTCTTGACTCTCTTACTCTCACTACAAGCTTCCTATGCAGCGCCATTAATCCTGCTTGCGCAAAACCGACAAGCCGATCGGGATCGGGTTACATCGCAGGAAGACCGGAGTCGAGATGAACGAAACCTTGCAGTTACTGAATATATGGTCCGTGAGCTAGCTGCAATGCGAAAAGAGTTGCTTGAAGAGATTAAGAAAATGAAGGAAGAATCAGGTACTAAGCCCGAGTCTGACGCCAAGTAGTGATTTCTTGCGTAATGTAAGTTGATCAATTACATCTTCAAATTCCTTTGTGGCAGGTGAATCTGGTTTAGCTACGACCACCGGTTGACCAGTGTCTCCGCCTTCGCGTAGCGCGATATCGAATGGGATTTTTCCGAGGAGCGGGACGTCTGCTCCAACTAGGTTAGAAAGCCTTAGGGCTGTTTCCTCACCGCCACCTTCGCCAAAGAGCGCAACCTTTGTCTGACTTCCCTCGGGAATGTAAGCAGACATATTCTCGATAACTCCGATTATCTGCTGCTTCAACTGATGAGCGATTCGCCCTGCCCGTTCAGCCACTTCTGCGGCAGCAATTTGTGGTGTTGTAACAACAAGAATTTCAGAGCCAGGAATTAATTGGCCAAGTGAAATTGCGATATCGCCAGTCCCTGGAGGGAGATCGAGCAATAAGAAATCTAGATCACCCCAGTATGCATCGCTTAGGAGTTGTTCGAGAACTCGATGCAGTAGCGGACCGCGATAGGCAACTGGGTCAGCTCTATCCGGCTTGAACATCTCAATTGAAACGGTCTTTACCCCGTAAGCCTCAAGTGGAATGAAGGTCTGATCGATTGCAGTCGGGCGCTTACCTTCTATTCCAAGAGCGCGTGGGATTGAATGTCCATAGACGTCTGCATCGAGTAGGCCGACCTTGAAACCTCGCTGCGCTAGGGCGACCGCTAAGTTCACAGTAACGCTGCTCTTGCCAACGCCACCCTTACCTGATGAGACACCGATTACTCGCGTTAATGATTCGGGTTGAGCAAATGGAATGAACTTCTCTTTTCCGCCTCGAAGTAACTTCTTCACTCGATCACGTTGCTCGTCATTCATTACTCCGAAGATGACTTTGACTTCGCTAACGCCATCCACTTTGAGAGCTGCCTCGCTAACATCCTTCTGGAGACGATCACGCATGGGACAACCAGTAATTGTGAGCAGGATCTTTATGCTTGCTATCCCGCCTTCAAGTTCAATCTGTTCGACCATTCCGAGCTCAGTTATCGGACGATGCAGTTCGGGGTCGGAGACCTTTGCTAACTCACTTTCGATCGCCGATTTGATCGCTTCGGTCATAATAAGTCGGGATCTATCTTGGCTATGTCTTTTAGCTCTTTGGAGCGGGTTCGAGCTTCACTGATGACTGGCTTTAATTCCGATTTCGTATCTTCAAGAGCATCGCCTAAAACTTTCTTAGCAAGATTCTTTGGCGTCAGATCCTTGACATCAAGATCCTCAAATCCTGGACCAAGGTTCTTCTTTAGCTCTCTAGAGGCATCTGAGGTGAAGTTTCTTACCTTATGAATCATCCGAGCAAAGTCCTTGGCCGCGGTTGGTAATTTGTCGGGACCAACTAGAAAGAGTCCTAGGACGACTAATCCTAAGAACTCACCCATCCCGATACCGAACATGATGTAATCCTAGGTCTCTATATCTTCGTGGCAACCAGAACGCCATCGCCAACTGGCAAAAGCATTGGCATCCAGAGATCACGAGCCTCGCGAATGACTTTTATTACATCCCTATACGCAACTGTTGCTTCATCTCGCTGAGTTGGGTCTGCGACTTTTCCACCCATCAACGCTCGATCGATCACGATTACTCCACCCGGTCTCAATGAACGATGGGCATTCTCAACATTCTCGAAGATATCTCTACTCTTCCTAAGTATGAATATGTCATAAAGACTATCGGCCAACTTTCCAACTATTTCAGTGCTATTTCCGGTGATTAGTCGATAACGCGACGATGCGATTCCAGCCTCATCGAAAGCTTGCTTTGCTAGACGAGCATTCTCAACCTCATCATCAATAGATGTAAACAATCCTTTATCGATCATAGAAGGGATGATCCAGAGACCGCTAACTCCAGAGCCAGTACCTACCTCAACGATTGACGATGCGCCAACAAGGTGAGTCAAGTAACGGAGCAGAGAACCAACTGCAGGCGTAGTCTCATAGGCGCCGATTTCAATGCCACGCTGTCTGGCGCGTTGCATGATCTCAGTCTCGGGAATGTAGTTGTTGGCGAATGCCTTCATATCGCCGCGTTCTGAGAATGCAGATATCAAAGGGTTGCTAACCATTCTGTTAGTAATCGAACGCCAAAACCCGTTCCACCTTTTGGATTTTCACCTGCATCTGCTTCGGAGCGCGCCGGTCCTGCAATATCTAGATGGACCCAATTTCGATTTCCGACGAATTTCTCTAGGAAGAGCGCAGCAGTGACAGATCCCGCTTGGAATTTGAACTTGTTACCCAAATGATTGAGATCTGCGATATCACTCTCGAGAGCGACTTCGTAATCATCTATCAAGGGCATATGCCAGATTCGATCACCGATGTACTCGCCGATCTGATTCAAAGTGCCAGCCAGGTTCAAATCCCGGGTGTACATAGCTCCATATTGGCGACCTAAACCAAGGGTTGCAGCTCCAGTCAAGGTAGCTATATCTACTAGATAATCTGGATTCAAATTCTTATCAGCATAAGCAAGGCCATCGGCAAGAACTAGACGTCCTTCGGCATCAGTATTCAATACCTCTACTGTGGTGCCACCATAATGCTTGATTACATCGCTGGGGCGTTGCGAGGTTGCAGAGAGAGCATTCTCTGCCAACATCAAGAGCCCCGTTACTTTTACTTTCAACTTAAGTTCTGCGGCAGCGGCAACAGTCATAAGGACTGCAGCAGCACCGGCCATATCGCTCTTCATTGGAGCCATCAGATCGTATGGTCGCTTTAGTGAGACGCCCCCTGTATCAAAGGTGATTCCCTTGCCGACTAGAACTACATGAGGAGAGTTCTTCGCCCCCTTAGGGGTGTAAGAGATTTCCACGAATCGTGGCGGATTCTTACGACTGGAGTTTCCAACTGCGCGCAATCCTCCAAACTCGGCGAGCTCTCGGCCAGAGCGCTCCTTTATCTTCAGATCTGGGTGCTTAGCGACTACCCGGGCTTGAGAGGCGATCCATTCAGGAGATTTGATATTCGAAGGCGTATGAATGAGATCTCGAGCCTTCCAAGTTGATGTGACGAGAACATTGCTTCGCTTAACCGCATCAGCGAAATCTCCACCAAGGGTCAAGGTTGGAGTTTCGATCTTCTTCTCTTTATCGGCTGCGCCTTTCGTGCTCCAAGAATAAGTAGCAAGGGCCATCGCATTTAAATGAACGAGAGCTTGATCAGAGTTTTCACAGCAGAGTGAGAGTAAATGTGCGGAAGTACCTCTTACCTTTCTGCCAAGCGCTGCGCCGACCTTTCTAAGCTCGGTTGGATTTCCTTCTCCGATTCCGATCAGATAGATGCGAGATAACTTCTTTTTATTTGAATTGAGCGGTATCTCAATCAACTCACCAAGTTTTGCTGAGAATGATGAACCAGCCTTTTCAACCTCTTCTTGCAAATCCACATCGGATTGCGCTTCGACAAATTTCTGCCATTTCTTATTGATGGCTAATTCGCCAGATACTCTTACTGGGATAGCGAGGTGGGTAACGCCCTTTAAAGTCTCTCCCGAGGGGTTGGTAATCTTTCGAGATCCCAGCTTCGGGATAGGTCGATTCACTTCTTTATTAGCGAGACCGCTGTGTTCAAGACATCCGCGAGATTGCGAGCTTCCTCTTGATTCAATTCCACAACTAGTCGGCCGCCACCCTCCAGCGGGATCCGCATGACCAGGCTTCGAGCTTCCTTGGTAACTTCCATAGGTCCGTCGCCAGTGCGGGGTTTCATGGCTGCCATATCGACCTCTTTCTTGATTAGGCACTCAAAGCGTGAAGGAGCGAATTATCGCTCATTTAGTCGGGTGAGGGGAAATCGAAGCTCTCACGTAGGCGGGCTCGGCCGGAGGCAAGAACCGCAGACACGGCGCGCTCTGGAACCCCGATCTTGGCCGCGATTTCCACGACAGTTAGGTTCTTGCCGAAATAGAGAAGCAAGACAATCCGCTCCTCTTCTGGCAGGGAGGCGATCAGTTCTATAACAGTTTGTTTCTTCTGCTCCGCCACAAGCTAAGGCTACAAGGCTGACCTTCACCTCTCCGCGAGGCGCTAATTAAAGGTACGTGCGAATTTCCTCAGCGAGAAGTTAACCGTAATCAAAATGAACGGCTTGATGAGAGCAAGAATCAACTTTGGTGCCTTTATCTCTTCATACCAATCAAATCGCGTCGAACTTCCTAAATCCACTAACCGAAATTCCCCTATGCCTTTGATGATCTTTCCGTAGTGATCAACGCGGCAGAAGTGCGGCGGCTCCCAAGCAGTCACTTTCATCTTGTCCAGCACCCCAAGTGGACCGATTCCAGTGAATGCTTCGATAGTCGTTCCAATTCCAGAATCGTCAGCTCCCTTATCCGAAGAACTGACCCGAGTTAGCGCCATCCATTCTCCCTGACGCTGCCATTCAACTAATGCGCGCCAGACTTCATTTACCGGAGCGCTAATGGTGACTTGCGCGTAAAAGTCTTTAAGCACGCGATTCACTTTCGAGGTGAGCGATGGAATCGATGGCACTAGTGCTCCACTTAACTAATTCGTGCTGTCCTGGCTTGAGAAAATTCTGCTTTGTTAGGTCATCAAGAGCGCTGCGTAGCGAGTCATAAGTTCCTTCGGGATCAAGCACCGAGATTGGTTTACTGTGAAAGCCGAGATATCTACCTACCCAAATCTCAAAGAGTTCCTCCAAAGTTCCTAGCCCACCAGGTAGAGCAATGAACCCATCAGATAGCTTCTCTATCAAACCCTTTCGAGCCCGCATATCTTCTACGAGGTGCATCTCGTGTGCTTCGCTATCAATAAACTCAATATTGGTGAGCTTCTCCGGAATCACTCCGATTGTGTAGCCGCCTTGCGCACGCACGCCCTTTGCCACTTCTCCCATTACAGATATGGCTCCACCGCCCCATACAAGTTGGTGACCCGCTTTTGCAATCTCCTCACCTAACGTGTAACCGATCTTCAATGCGTTAGGCGATACCAAGACGGATGATGCGCAGAAGACGGCAATTTTCACCCGTGAAGTCTATGGCGTTGGTACCTTTGGCACATGTCTACCGCTTATGGCCATGGCTTGGTTTCAATCTCAAAGAGTGGAGCAATTCTCGATGCTTACTTTAAATCGCTCGGTCTTGGGAAATTAAGCGAAACAGCTCCTCCATCACTGGATCACCTTGCTCAAAATGATGAATTAAGAGGCGTTCGACGAGAGCTAATTTCGATTGAGATTGACTTGAATAGCGCTCCCAAAGATGTTCCTGATGCCTACCTTCGACTACATCTTCTATCTCATCGATTTATCAAGCCTCATGGAGCGGTGTTGGATGGGATCTTTGGAATCCTCAATAACGTAGTCTGGACTTCCTGTGGTCCCTGCTCCTTAGATGACTTTGAGAATGTGCGAGACCTACTTAGAAATAAATATGGCTCCTTGACGATATTCTCAGTAGATAAGTTTCCCAGAATGGTCGACTATGTGATTCCAGAGGGTGTTCGAATTGCAGATGCTGATCGAGTGCGACTAGGGGCACATCTAGCTCCAGGCACTACCGTCATGCATGAAGGTTTCGTTAATTTCAATGCCGGAACCCTTGGCGCATCAATGGTCGAAGGGCGAATCTCAGCTGGAGTGGTTGTCGGTGATGGAAGCGATATCGGTGGTGGCGCCTCAATCATGGGAACCTTAAGTGGAGGCGGCAAAGAAGTAATCTCTATTGGAAAGAAGACGCTCCTTGGCGCTAATTCCGGAGTTGGAATCTCGCTTGGTGATGAATGTGTCGTCGAAGCAGGTCTCTATCTGACCGCTGGTTCAATAGTTCGACTTCCTGATGGTAATGAAGTAAAAGCACGCGAACTTTCAGGCGCTAATGGCCTACTCTTCCGAAGAAACTCGAAGAGTGGATTCATAGAGGCGCTTCCACGAAGCGGAAATTGGGGCGGCTTAAACAGCGTCCTTCATGCTAACTAACTTTCCAGGTAAGCGACCTTCTTAAGCGTTACAAAATACCCCTTGGTAAACCGGATTCGGTTTACATTCAGGTGCGAATACTGGATAGGTGATTTCTTCAAGATTGCTCTTAAGCCAAGTTGATGGCAACTTAGTTCTAGACCGGAAGACTTCGCCAGTAAGTGTGCTTCGTCTTCCCTCAGATGAGTAACCAGATATAGCCGTGATGCTATTCGTCTGACTTATTGCATCGATTGTGAAGGCAACGACATCAGGAAGGTTGAATGCCTGGGCCATAGTGGCTTGCGGGACGCTACGAGTCCACATGTAAAAGCGTGGATTTATCTTCGGATCCAAACTCCAGGGATCAGGTACGCCAAGAAGATAGGAAAACTCGGATCCCCAGACATCCTTGATGTTCTGAGTTCGTCCACCACTTGAGGAGAAGTAGAAGGCATTGATAGGAAGTCCGTTTTGAGTGATAACCAAGGCTCTCTCACTATCAACAAAAGTGCGATTAACAGCCTCCTTCCAAAGAATCCCGTAATCGATTCGATTTACCTTTTCATCTTCCTTTGCATAGCCAACAAAATTCTGATCAATCGTCGTGCTATAGATGTTGCAATCACATTCACTTCTGATTCGACCAATTTTTCCTAATGCATAAGTTCTCGCCGCGATTACTTGAGCCTCAAGAGAAGCTGGTGGCCATGATGATGGCACTTCACCAATTCCATAGAGATATTCGTCATGTAGGCGCAGCGTTGTAGTTACAGCCAGATAGGAGGTGACTCGAGTTGTTACGCTCTTAAATGTCATCTGGCCATACTTATATCTCCCGCTGCGATCACCACTCTTGAACGAGACGATGGAGTTTGGTTCCCATCTAATTGTCCAGGCTGGACTTGCGGGTAATGGTGCGAACTTTGCTGTGGGTGAAGTTAAGAGCGGTAGAACTTGTCCAGAGAAATTTGTGAAGGTGGCAGAAACTGTTCCATCGTATTTACCGAATGGTTCAGGACTTTCAGTAGCTGGAATATCTCCTTGATAGAGAGTGAAACCGCCAACTCCCTTCTCGATACCTATGGAAGCAGAGGTGGCTTGATTAGCAATGTTGACCCTGATCAGATGGTTGTCGGGAAATGGAGTGACCTCTGTGCCGGGGTAATAATGACTTAGTATCTCGACTGCAGTCTTTCCCTCCATAGCTTGTCCGCGGGCGCCAATCTGACTCATCCCTACGCCGTGTCCGTAGCCTGATCCTACGAATAGAAATTCAGCTGGAATATTTGTCGTCGCACGAGTGAAGGGCAGCGCCGAAAAGATAAGGAGTGTAGAGATGATAAGCGCACGCCACTTCATGCTTATTAGGGTACCTGAGCGAGCTGATTAAGAATTGGAAATCAAGGCTCGTGGTGATGTGATGAAACCAATTCCCCAGGAAAAATGCATGATTATCAAAACTAACGGCAGGCGAATTCGCTCATCCCAACTCTTTCCAATCGAAAGTGAAGCGAGCGAAATTGCAGAGAAGTAGATAAGACTCGGGAGCAGGAACAATGGAGAAACTACAGTTCCCAAAATCACAGAGAGAACTTGAACTATCAGATTCAAGGGCGGCGCCAGGTAGCGAAAATTTGCACTCCCTTTATGGTGACGTGTAACGGCGGCACGCCATCTCCCATATTCAAAATATTGTTTCGCTAAAGTCTTGATTGTAGAGCGTGGTCTGTAAGTGACGGTTAGCTTTGGATTGAACCAGATCAACCCTCCCCGCTCTCTTAACCGAAAGTTGAGCTCCCAGTCTTGTGCTCGGGTAAAGCGGGCGTCATAACCTCCAACTTCTTGAAGCGCAGAGCGTCTGAATACTCCTAAGTAAACGGTATCGACGCTGCCTGCTACTCCGCCGGTGTGAAACCTTGATGCACCAACACCAATTGGCGAACGCATAGCTCTCGCAACAGCGCGTTGGAAAGATGTCACTCCTTCTGCAGCCATCACTCCGCCGACATTCACGGCACCGGTTTCATTCAAGGTGCGGACCGCTTCACGGATGTAATTTGGTTGAATCGCAGAATGCCCATCGACCCTGACGATGATTTCATTTGTTGTCGCTGCTATCGCTGCATTAAGCCCCTCTGGAGTACGACCACTCGGATTATCGATGACCTTGATTTGCTTATAACGTCTTGCTAAGTCATCTGCGATTTCTCTCGTCTTATCTTTCGATGGTCCGACTGCAATTGCGATCTCGATCTCTCCAGTGAATTCCGATTTCAAGACGGCATTGACCGCTTCCTCTAAATGAGCAGCTTCATTCACAACCGTGAGAATCACCGATACTGGCGGTTCGATACCGCCGTGGGAATTATCACCCAGAGAATTTGCAGCGTACATAACGGCTAAACGCTATCGCTTCATTACTCTTGCGGAGTGACTTCACCCCGCGCGATTCGGTTCTTCACCATACTCTCCATATCGATAGTCGCGCTTTCTGGCATCACCTGGTTTGGTTTGGGGAGGATCACCGCAGCCATTCCCAAGCTTGACGTCTTCGCGGGCCTTGAGAATCGCCCTAAGAAAGAGTCCTCGGCGGTGAACTATCTAATAGTTGGCTCCGATACGCGTGAAGGATTATCCCGAGAAGAGACGCGAAGACTTCGCGTTGGAACAACAAAGGTAGCGGCAGGAAAACGCTCAGACACAATGATTCTTGTCCACATCTCGAAGAAGCGCGATAAGGCAGCAATCATCTCGATTCCTCGAGATTCTTATGCATTGATACCAGAACATAAATCGCTCACATCTGACAAGTTAATTCCTGCAACTTACTCGAAGATAAATTCTGCATACAACTGGGGTGGCGCTCCGTTGCTGATTGAAACCTTCGAATCGATGTCCGGACTACGTATAGACCACTATGTTGAAATCAATTTTGTGGGATTCGTTCGGATGGTCGATGCGCTAGGTGGAGTAGAAATCTGCACCAAGCGTGACATCAACGATCCGAAAAGTTATCTCACTCTTCCCGCCGGTAGACATGTTTTGGACGGTATCGATTCACTGAAGTACGTACGATCGCGCACCTTTGATGGACTTGGAGACCTAGGGCGAATGAAGCGGCAACAGGAATTCGCAGGTGCCATGTTGCGTAAGGCAACTAGCGCCGGAGTTTTATTGAATCCGATAAAGCTTTTGGAATTCATTAACTCAGCGCTGGCTAGCGTAACTACTGATAGCGGACTCTCCCAAGGAGATTTATTGACGCTTGGAAAACAACTACGAAATCTATCCGCTTCAAACGTTCGTACGCTGACGATTCCCTTGAAGTACTACAACTACAACAAGAATGGCGTATCGGCTGCTGTGCTCTGGGATCCAGATTTATCGGCCGAATTGTTTGAACGAAT
>CAZFQY010000033.1:0-10506 GCA_964521265.1 uncultured Clavibacter sp. | reverse complement strand
CTGAATCATTTAATGCTTTTTGGGTGAAAGATTTTGCTTCAGTATTTCCGAGTTTGGTCTTCGTCTGACCTTCGAATTGTGGTTCAGCAACTTTAATGGAGACGATTGCTGTTAGACCTTCGCGGATGTCATCGCCAGTAAGGCGATCTTCTTTCTTGCGAATGAATCCCCACTCTTCACCAAACTTATTAACTATTGAAGTTAGCGCTGTGCGGAAACCCTCTTCGTGAGTACCGCCTTCTTGGGTGTTAATGGTATTTGCAAAGGTATATACAGATTCAGAGAAACTGGTATTCCACTGCATCGCAACTTCCAACGACATCTTGTTCTTTGTATCTTCGGCTTCAAAGGCGATTATTGATTTATGAGTAATACCTTTTGTTGTGTTTAGGTGTTTAACAAAATCCGTGATACCACCTTCGTAGCAATACTCAACATAAAGTTGTTCGCCTTTTTCATTTACATGGCTAGGGCGTTCATCCTTAAGGGTTAACTTCAAACCTTTATTTAAGAAAGCCATTTCACGGAAACGTGTCGAGAGAATCTCGAATGAATAATCTGTGGTTTCAAAAATCTCTTCAGATGGCCAGAAGGTGACTTCTGTTCCGGTATTCGAGGTCGCAACACCTTTCTCTACTGGTGAATTAGGAACACCGAGTTTGTAGCTTTGTTCCCAGAAGAAACCATCGCGTTGGACTACAACAGAGAGATCGCGACTCAGAGCATTAACAACCGAGACACCAACACCATGTAATCCTCCGGAGACGGAGTAACCACCGTCGCCGAACTTTCCGCCGGCGTGTAGAACAGTGAGGACAACTTCGAGAGCTGGTTTCTTTTCGACTGGATGGATATCGACAGGGATGCCACGCCCGTTATCAATTACACGAACTCCGCCATCGGCTAAGAGGGTGACATTTATTTCGGTGCAATAACCAGCGAGCGCTTCATCAACAGCGTTATCGACGATCTCGTATACAAGGTGGTGAAGGCCGCGCTCTCCGGTAGAGCCGATGTACATTCCTGGGCGTTTACGGACCGCCTCGAGGCCCTCAAGGACGGTGATGGCGCTAGCGTCATACGCCTTAGAGACCTTCTTATCCGCCACTTAAACCCCTTTAAAACCGATTAGAGCCACGATATGGGCTTGGGTACCCCCAAATCCTAGTGGTAGGCGAGAGATACGGGGTACCAGAAAAGGGTCTAGGTGTGGATTAGGCGGACTTTTAGCGCTCGGGTGAGGGTTGGATCTCACCCATAGGTATCGCGGGGACCCTTGGCCCCACGGATCGTTCGCAGGCCCCGCTTCCAGGATGGGGCGTTGGGGCCGATCACGGTTAACTCATCAACAAGAGCTCCTTCGGAGCGGGAGCGGATGTTTTTTAAGAGTTCGGGGGTCATTAATCGAAGTTGGGTAGCCCAAGAGGTTGATTCGGCTTTTATAGTCAACCTTCCTTCAAATAACGTGATTGGTTCGCAGTGATCCGCAATTTCATTTCCAACAATCTCGCGCCATTTTGTGAAAAGCGTTCCTTCAGCTATTCCCTTCTTCCAATCTCTTGTGGCTACAAGATTGTCGAGGATATTGCTTAGTTTTTCTGGATCTTCTTTCTTTACTCGATCCTCTTCTTGGGTGTTGCTCTTTCTATTCTTTGTTCGGTAAGAACGGAATAGCTCACGGGCGATATCGCGTTTCATAATTTTCTTACTTTCCCAGCAATAACTTCATACCTTATTCCGGTTAATTCTTTTGGAAGGTCGTTCTCGACCGCAACTGTAATAATGGTTTGTTCTGTAGTGGTGGTTAGTTTTGCAAGTCTCTCGCGACGGTTTTGGTCTAGCTCAGAGAAAACATCATCGAGAATCAGAATTGGATTATCGCCATCGCTTTTAAGGAGTTGGTAACTAGCAAGACGTAGTGAAAGAGCTATTGACCAAGACTCACCATGGCTAGCGAAACCTTTTACTGGATGCTCACCTAAATTCAAAAGTAAGTCATCGCGGTGTGGACCTACCAAAGATATGCCGCGGTCGCGCTCTTGAGATGAGAGTTCAGCCATTTTTTTCAAGATTAAATCTCTGTTCTCATCCTTATTTTGAGTGGGTTGATCGAGGCTCGACTTATAACCAAGGGTTGGTTGTTTTTTAATCGAAATATTCTCATAGGAGGAGAGTAGGTGTGGAGTTAGTTCATCTATCAACTTGATTCTTGCTGCGATTACTTCGCCGCCAAAGTTAGCTAGATGTTCGTTCCATGGATGGAGGGAGCTCTCTGGGGCGCGCGACTTTAACAGCGTATTTCGCTGCTTTAGGGCTTTCTCGTAATCACTTAAAACCCCAGCAAGGCGTGGGCTTCTTTGGGTGAGGAGTTGATCAAGAAAGTTTCGCCGCTCGCTTGGGTCCCCACGGACCAGATCAAGATCTTCTGGCGAGAAGCAGATTGCCTTAATGATTCCTTGGATGGCGCGTTGGCTTCGGACTGGGTTTTGATTTACCTTCGCACGATTCGCCCGCCCATTATTTATCTCGAGTTCGATCAAAGTGTCGCGCTCGGCATCACTAACTTTCGCACGGATATACGCACGCTCTCTGCCGAGTTTTATTAAAGGAGCATCAGATGAGATTCGGTGTGATGATAGAAGCGCGAGGTACATAACCGCTTCGATGATATTTGTCTTTCCTTCACCATTCTCACCAATGAAAATATGGGTACCGCCATCTAGCTCTAACTCTAGATTTGAGTAAGAACGAAAATCTAAGAGAGATAGGTGAGAGATCTTCATTTATGATGCATAACGCATAGGCATCAAGAGATAGCGATATGAGCTATCTGTATCGCCATCGATCTTGTTCTTCCCAGATAACATCGCTGGTTTGTTAGAACCAGTAAATGCGATATTTACATATGTTGTTCCAAGAGCATTTAGTCCATCGGTAAGGAATGTGGGGTTGAAGGCGATATCAATCGCTTCACCTTGATAGGTAATTTCTAGCTCTTCGGTTGCTTGTGCATCATCGCCAGTTCCGGCTTCAAGTTGGAGGGTGTTATCTTTAAATTTGAGGCGAAGTGGAACTGTTTTATCGGTTACCAGCGCAACTCGGCGGACCGAGTCGAGAAGTTTTGATACTTCGATGACCGCGGTTGCGATGCCTTCGGTTGGAAGAAGATGGCGGTAAGGAGGGAAGGTGCCGTCTAGTTGGCGAGAAGTCATTGATTTTGCCTCGCTTGAGAAGCCCACGATCCGCTCATTGCTTGAGGTTGGGGCGATGGCTAAGGAGACGTTTTTTGTATTCGAGATTGTGCGAGCGGCATCAGCGAGTGTTCGCGCCCGAAGGAGAGCAGAGGTTGTGATCTCTGGATCATTTGGGGTCCAGTTAATTTCGCGCACTGCGAGGCGATAGCGATCTGTGGCAGCAAGGGTTATTGATTCTTTATTTATATCTACATGTATCCCAGTAAGTGTGGGTAGTGAATCATCACGGCCAGCTGCGATTGCTACTTGGTTAACGGCGGTTGCAAATAGCTCACTCGTTATATTTCCTGAGGTTTCAGGAAGTGTTGGAAGATTTGGGTATTCGTTTATTGGAAGTGTTGGGAGTGTGAATTTTGCAGAACCTGCGGTTACTAGAACTCGACTTCCATCTAGCGTAAATGAGACAGGTTTATTAGGAAGGTTTTTTGAGATCTCAGAGAGGAGACGTCCTGGGACTAGAACTCTTCCGGCTTCTTTAACGTCAGCGCTAAATGAAGATTTAGCTGAAGTCTCAAGATCTGATGCAGAGAGAGTTACATCTTTTTGAGCATCGATAACTATTCCAAGTAGGGCGGTCATGATGGGGCGGGTTGAGAGGCTCCGGGAGACCCAATTGACTGAATCGGTTAATACAGCGCTATCGACGGTGAACTTCATATATTTGAGCCTATCGTTTTCATCTTCAGGTTATTTTGTAATTGGTTTTTACTGGACTGTGGATTAGGTACGCGTACAAACTTCCTTATATCTATAGAACTATTCGTAATAGGCAGAGGGTTAATCTGTGGGTAAATAAAGAAACCGCAGTTCATAACCGTTTTCTTATTCACCTTTAGATCCTCTCTTCTGTGTGCATCTTGTGGGTTATTTGTGGAGAGAGTGGAGTTGGGTTTCCTTTCAGAAACTCATCCACCGGTTATCCACAGATATCCACAGGTTATCCCCAACTGGGGACTTAAGCCCGGGACTGCTGTTTTATCCGATTTGTGAGCTCAGTGACCTGGTTAAAGATCGACCTGCGCTCTGCCATTAGCTGGCGGACCTTCCGGTCAGCATGCATAACCGTGGTGTGGTCGCGGCCGCCGAAGGTCTGACCGATCTTGGGAAGGGAGAGATCGGTTAATTCTCTACATAGATACATCGCGATCTGACGTGCATTTACTAAAACTCGCGAGCGAGATGTTCCACATAAATCATCGATAGTGAGACTGAAGTAAGCAGCTGTTTGGGCCATGATTGTAGAAGCTGTTATTTCTGGCGCGCTCTCATCAGGAATCAGATCCTTAAGAACAATCTCTGCAAGACTCATATCAACAGGTTGGCGATTTAAAGATGCGAATGCAGTAACACGAATCAAAGCACCTTCAAGTTCGCGGATATTTGTGGAGATCTTGCTTGCGATGTACTCAAGCACATCATCTGGTGCGCTTAACTTATCTTGAACAGCTTTCTTTCGAAGGATTGCGATTCGAGTTTCAAGTTCTGGCGGCTGGATATCGGTAATTAATCCCCATTCAAATCGACTACGGAGTCGATCTTCAAGAGTTGTTAATTGTTTCGGTGGGCGATCACTTGAGATAACAATCTGCTTATTTGCGTTGTATAAGGTGTTAAAGGTATGGAAGAACTCTTCCTGTGTTCGCTCTTTATTCTCTAAAAACTGAATGTCATCAACAAGCAAGATATCTAAGTCGCGATATCTCCGTTGGAAAACCGAAGATTTATCATCACGGATCGAGTTGATGAAATCATTTGTAAACTCTTCAGAGGAAACATAACGAACACGAAGTCCTGAGTAGAGCTCTTTTGCATAAGCACCAATAGCGTGAAGTAGGTGGGTCTTACCAAGACCTGATTCACCATAGATAAAGAGTGGGTTGTATGCCTTCGCGGGGGCTTCTGCGACTGCAACAGCGGCTGCATGTGCGAAGCGATTTGAAGCACCGATAACAAAAGTCTCAAATATGTAGCGAGGGTTTAATTGGGCTGATTCTTGGGGTTTAGCTGATGTCTCTTGGCGGCCAGTTCCTGCGCGTGGAGCTTCCTGCTCCTCAGTAGGAACTTCTTCCGGGGTTTTGATATCAAGGGATTCATCGATCGTGACAGCGATATTGATCCGTTCCCCAAGTTTTGCCGAGAGGGCGTCGTTCAAAGCGACCTTAAGTCGGCTTTCGAGGACATCTTTGGCGAATCCATTCGGGGCGGCGACTAGAAGGTTTGACCCACCGTCGCTCTTTAGTAGACCAAGGGGTTTGGTCAGGGTCAAAAAAGCTCGGTTTTGAGGGGAGTCCTGGGAGACGGAGTGAATGACCCCGCTCCAGAGATCCTCTAGAAGGTCAGAATCTGTCTTGGCCACCAAAACCCCCTAAAGGTTGAAAATCCACAAAGTTATCCACAGCCTGTGGTCTAAACTCTTACTTTAGACCCACAAAACCCTCATTTTGGGCTTGCCCTGTGGATAGAGGCGGAAAGTAAGCCCTCACCCTATGAAAATCAAGGGGTTATCCACAAATTTTTAGATACGGGGCCCACCCGATACCTTTACCCCCTGCTCTCGAGGCTGAGTAAGGCCACGAGACGATCAATACCGCAGGAATTGGTAAGGAGTAAATCCCATGAAGCGCACTTTCCAGCCGAACAACCGTCGGCGCGCAAAGAAGCACGGCTTCCGTGCTCGTATGGCAACCCGTGGTGGCCGCGCAGTTCTATCTGCACGTCGCGCAAAGGGTCGCGCTCGCATCTCTGCCTCTGCTTAATAGTTCTCCCAAAAACTTAAGAGTTTAGGAACTAGATCGACGTGCTTGCGCAATTGAATCGACTTACCTCACGAGAAGATTTCCAGCGCGTCACAAAATCCAAAATTAGATCCCACACAAAGACTCTTACTGGATATTTATTAACCGAATCAGAGTTAACCGAACCTAAAATCGGATTTATAGTCGCAGGAAATATCGGCGGCTCTGTAAGGCGCCATAGAGTTGCACGTCAACTTCGCCACGCATCTCGTCAATCAATCCACATCCTGCCCAAGAGTTCTATGGTCGTTGTCCGTGCCAACAAGAGAGATCAAGATGCCGGGGTAGAGATACCCGAGTTGTTTAGCTCCCTATCTAGAAAGGTGAGCGCATGAGATTTTTGATGTTCCCATTCTTGATTTTGATTCGCGGGTGGCAGAAATTCATCGCTCCCGGCTTAGCTCCTCGTTGTAAGTATTACCCATCATGTTCTCATTACACATATGACGCAATCAAGAAATACAACATCCTAGGAATCTTCATGGGTGCATGGCGAGTGATCCGTTGTAATCCATTTAGCCACGGTGGTGTTGATTATGTTCCAGAAAGTCTAAAGCTCGGACCAGTCAAGATAGGAGCGCGATAAATGGGTATTTTAGACCCTTTATATTGGGTTGTTTCAGGGGTTATGGTGTTCATCCACCGTGCCCTATCGCCAGTATTCGGTGAAACAAGCGGAGTGACATGGACGCTCTCAATCATGGCCCTTGTTATCTTGATTCGAACCCTTCTTATTCCACTATTTGTAAAACAGATCAAATCACAACGCGCACTAACGGCTCTCTCACCAGAGATGAAGAAGATCCAACAGAAGTACAAGGATGATCGCCAGAAGCAATCAGAAGAATTGATGAAGCTCTACAAAGAGCATAAGACAAATCCACTCTCTTCATGTTTTCCAATCCTTGCCCAAGCACCAATCTTCTTTGCACTCTTTACAGTTCTAAATGGCATTGGAAAGAATCCACCACAAGCTCGTGGAACATTTACACCAGAGTTGGCGCAACAAGCAGCTGAGGCAAAATTCCTAGGTGCACCAATCTCACAAACATTCTTGGGTTCTGGGAACTTAACAACACAGATCGTCACAGTTTTCTTGATTGCACTTATGTCATTGACAACCTTTACAACTCAACGTCAGTTGATGGTAAAGGGAATGCCTAAGATGGATACAAGCAACAATATGATGTTGCAACAACAGAAGATTCTTCTTTATCTATTTCCAATCATCTTCGCTGTTACTGGTGTTAATTTCCCAGTCGGTGTTCTGATTTACTGGTCAACCACAAATCTTTGGACTTGGGGACAGCAGTACTACGTAATCAAAAGAAACCCAGCTCCAGGTTCTCCTGCTTGGGAGGAGCTTCAGAAAAAGAAGGCTGCTAAAAACCCACCTATCGAGGGTGGAGATGGATCAGTTGCAGTCGAAGAGCCAGAGAAGCCCAAAGGGCAACGGAAACAACCAAAGAAGAAAAAGAAAAAGGATAAATAGCTTTAAAAGCCTCATAAGGGGCAAATAGGAGGAGAAATGAGCACAGAGGAACCAACAAAGACGCTGGAGGCTCGCCTTGAGGAAGAGGGCGATATCGCAGCGGATTACCTGGAAGGGCTACTTGATATTGCCGATCTTGATGGTGATATCGAGATTGGTATTGAGAATGATCGCGCCCACCTAGTAGTAGAGGGCGGGGAGCTTTCCCACCTTGTAGGCAAAGAGGGCGAGGTACTTGATGCCCTTCAAGAGCTAACCAGGCTTGCGGTTCAAACAGCGACGGGAGAGCGCTCCCGTTTAATGCTCGACCTTGATGGCTTCCGCTCTGAGAAGCGGGCGAGCCTTACAAAGTTGGCCGAAGAGACTGCTGATGAGGTTAAGTCGAGCGGTAAGGCGATCAAGTTAGCCCCAATGAACGCCTTTGAGCGGAAGATCGTTCATGACACTATCCAGAAGATCGGCCTTAAGAGCGAGTCTGAGGGAGAAGACCCAGATCGCTGCGTTGTGGTGATGCCTTCCTGACCGTTTCACGTGAAACGAGAGCCCAGGAGTTCTTCGGTGAGCAGGGCAGCAGAGCCCTCCGCTATGCCGAACTCCTAGCAACCACCGCTATTGAGCGGGGGTTGATCGGGCCGAAAGAGGGAGAGCGGATTTGGGAGCGCCATATCGAGAACTGCCTTCCTGTAACAACCCTGCTTCCTGAGCGCGGAACTCTGGCTGATGTCGGATCCGGGGCAGGGCTACCTGGAATTGTTATAGCTCTAGCTAAACCTGCTTTCAAAGTAACCCTGATCGAACCCCTGCAACGTAGGTGTGAGTTCCTCTATGAGGTAATCGATGAACTTGGTTTGAAGGTCGAGGTAATTCGAGCCAAGTCTGAGCTCGTTTCGGGCGAATATGACTATGTAACAGCCCGCGCTGTTGCCCCTTTAACTCGTCTTATTGATTCAACTTGGCACCTAATCCGCCCTGGTGGCTCACTTTTAGCGATGAAAGGGGAGTCTGCGAGCGAGGAGATGGCCGAAACTGATCTCAAGATCGCCTCGAAATCGGTACTTCATGAGATAAAGATGGCCGATATCCCTGTGTCACGCGTGGTTGAGCTCGTCAAGGCTGGTTAACTCTCCTGCGTGAGTGATTCACGTGAAACAACTGCGCCTCGCCAGGTCATCGGCACCCGGCGCTTCCGTGAACCTATGCCTAGACCCATCTCAACCCGGATCTTTACCGTGGCCAATCAGAAAGGTGGGGTTGGTAAGACCACCTCGGCGGTCAATATCGGGGCAGCCCTGGCTATGGGGGGCCTTCGAACCCTAGTCATCGACCTAGACCCTCAAGGTAATGCGAGCACCGCTTTTGGGGTCCAACGCGATGAAGTCCAGGGAATGTATGAAGTAATAATCAAAGATCTTCCAATCAAAGACGCGGCCTTAAAAGTTCCAGGTTATCCCGCTCTCGAAATAATTCCAGCGACACAATCTTTGGCAAATGCAGAAGTTGAATTAGTTCCATTGGTCGCACGCGAATTAAGATTGAAGCGCGCACTAACAAGTTATTTAAACGAAGCGGCATCTCGCGGCGAACGTTTTGATTACGTAATCATAGATTGCCCACCAAGTCTTGGTTTGTTAACAATTAATGCGTTAGTTGCTGCAGATGAATTACTTATTCCGATTCAATGCGAGTATTACTCATTAGAAGGTTTAACACTACTTCTACATACCGTTACCTTGATACAAGAACATCTAAATCAGAATTTGAAATTAACAACAATTGTTTTAACTATGTATGACGGACGTACTCGATTAGCTAATGATGTTGCTGACGAGATCCGTAAGCATTACCCAAATGAGTTAATTGATATCCCAATACCAAGAGCTGTACGAGTTAGTGAAGCTCCTTCATATGGACAGACAGTTATGACATATGACCCTGGCTCAAATGGCGCTGATGCTTATGCAAGAGTCGCACGTGAAATTGCAAGACGAGGAGCTCCAACCATCGCTAGCGCTGAGGTTGGCTAATGACAACAAAACGTGGTGGTTTAGGAAGAAACCTTGATTCACTTATACCAACACCAATCCGTGCAAGTGGGGTTGAAGCGCCAGTTGCCGGAAGGTTAGAGGTTGATATCGATTCAATCAGACCTAATCCAAAACAACCAAGAAGTATCTTTGATGACTCAGAACTAGCTGAGTTAGCAGCTTCCATAAAAGAGATCGGGATTCTTCAACCACCAGTAGTGCGTAAAGTGGGCGAAAATCAATATGAATTGATCATGGGAGAGCGACGCCTCCGCGCATCGAAGTTAGCGGGTTTGAAGCGCATCCCGGTAATTATCCGCGAGACAAGTGATAATGAATTACTACGTGAAGCGCTCATTGAGAATATTCATCGGAGCAACCTCAACTCACTTGAAGAGGCTGCCGCTTATAACCAGATGTTGACTGATTTTGGTTTAACTCATGATGAACTAGCGAAGCGAATCGGCAAGTCACGGCCAGTCATCACTAACACGCTAAGACTCCTAAATCTTCCACCATCGGTACAGAAGAAATTGGCAAGTGGTGCAATCAGCGCTGGACATGCACGTGCACTCCTTGGTCTAAGCGATGCAGGAGAGATAGAGCGGATTGCAAATAAGATCGTTAGTGAGGGACTTAGTGTTCGAGCTACCGAAGAGTTGATAGTTGTTAGTGGTGGTGGAAAGAGATCTTCAAATAAGAAGAGTGGCTCAACTTCACTTGGGAAGTATCAGGAATTAGAAGAGCGGATCGGTGATGCTCTAGATACAAGAGTAAAGATTAAAGGTGGCAAGAACGGCGGAAAGATTCTTATTGAATATGCCGATAGCGACGATCTATTAAGGATTGCTGGGAAACTTAGTTAAGTTTTAGCGAGTTACGACGTGCGATTTCTTGTTCCACAACCCCAGCAAGGGCTTTCACGCCTTCGCGGATCCGCT
>CAZFQY010000032.1:0-10678 GCA_964521265.1 uncultured Clavibacter sp. | reverse complement strand
CTCATCTGATTCAAGAAGCAGATAATCCAAAGCTCTTCAATCTAGTTCATGAAGTGTGTATCGCGTCTGGCCTTCCGATGCCAAAGGTTGCCATCGTCGATGATCCAGCTCCAAATGCATTCGCGACCGGACGCGATCCTGATCATGCGCTGATTGCATTCACAACCGGACTGCTAAACGCGATGGATAGAGATGAACTCCAAGGAGTGGTTGCTCATGAGATGGCGCATGTCGCTAACCGAGATACTTTGGTATCAGCGGTTGCCGCAACGACTGCAGGAATAGTCGCTTTAGTATCAGACATCTTGATGCGAATGTTGTGGTTTGGTGGTGCGCGCAATCGTGATCATGGTGGAAATCAGATGCCGATCTTCCTTGCGATAATCCCATTGATTCTTGCTCCGATCGCAGCGACGATGCTTAAAGCTGCCGTCTCGCGGAAACGTGAATCCCTAGCAGATGCCACAGCGGTCGCATTTACGCGAAATCCAGCGGGATTAAGGGCTGCATTAGAGGTCCTTGCGCGAGATAACACCGTGGTTGAGGCTCGTTCTAGCGCGGTCGCTCACCTTTATATCGAATCACCACTTGATGCTTCAGTTGCCTCCAAGTTATTTGCTACCCATCCACCTATCCATGAGCGGATCGAAACGCTTCGCAAGATGGAATCTAATCCAAATCCAACAATTAGCTAGTTACTAGACGTACTCCATTAATAACGATAATTGCGATAGCCACCGCTATTCCAAGTGGGCGCCTTGGGACGATTGAGACGAGCTTGGCTGCGAATGGAGCCATAATCATTCCACCGAGCGCTAGCCCGCCGACAACTGACCAATCAAGATTGATGCGATTTATGTTTACAAGAAATCCGACGCTGGCACAAACAGCAACGATGAATTCAGATGCACTTACTGTTCCGATGATCTTCCGCGGTTCATGTTCAGTTGTTGCAAGTAGCGTCGGTGTGACGACTGGTCCCCAGCCACCACCGCCGGATGCATCTACGAATCCACCCGTTGCACCTAAGAAAGTCAGGTAACGAGGATTATTTATCTCCGCCATATTCGGTTTGATATTCGTTTGAAAGACATTGCGATATAGAAGAACAAGACCGAGCAAGAGAAGAATCGTGGAGATGAAAATCGTTCCACCAGAGAGATCTATCGAAGATAAGAAAGTTGCACCAGCAAATGCTCCGATTCCGCCTGGTATAGCCAATCGTTTCAAGATGGTGAAGTCGATATTCTCACGATGCCAGTGTGAGACGCCCGAGGCAAGAGTGGTTCCAATCTCAGCGGCATGAACTGCAGCCGAAGCGACAGCAGCCGATGTTCCAAGGGTCAAAAGAAGCGTTGAGCTAGTTAACCCGAACCCCATTCCCAGGGCACCATCTATTAGCTGCGCTATCGATCCGGCAAGTGCGAAAAAGAGCCAATTCATAGGACTTTGGTTATTAATTTCTCGACATTCGACGCTATTTCATCGGTTCCGTCGAGAACTAATTCAGCTTCGGTAGGCGGTTCATAATCTTGACCGACTCCAGTCAGATTAGGTAGCGAGCCATCCTTTGCTTTCTTGTAGAGGCCCTTTGGATCACGTTGCGCGCAAACTTCAGCAGGAGTTTTCACCCAGACTTCGATGAATTCGCCATCTTCAAAGAGCTCGCGAGCGTGATCACGATCGACTTTAAATGGACTTACTAGAGCAACTATCACTACTAGTCCGGCATCGACCATCAATTTACCGACTTCAGCAACACGTCTTACATTCTCAGCGCGATCTTCCTTGGTGAAACCAAGATCCTTATTTAGACCCAATCGCAAGTTATCGCCATCGAGAATATAGCTATGGATTCCAGAAGCGAACAATCTCGTCTCGAGTGCATTAGCAATAGTTGATTTTCCTGAACCAGATAGACCAGTCAACCAGATCAACTTCGCGCGTTGACCCTTCTGTTGAGAGCGAGCACCCTTATCGATTTCATAACTATGTTTGGTGATATTCGTTGCGCGACGGAGGGCGTGGACGATCATTCCAGCGCCTACTGTTCTAAGCGTCACGCGGTCTACGAGAACGAAGTTTCCAGAATTTCGATTGTCAGAGTACTTAGTGAGTGGAATAGCGGCATCTGTTGCAATCTCAACTACACCAATCTCATTCATGTGGAGCGTGCGAGCCGACTCATGATCTCCATTGTTGATATTCAACTTATGGCGGATGGTTGTGATTGTTGCGGGGACCATCGAGGAACCATTGACTAGGTAATAAGAACGGCTATGAATCAATTCCTCCTCGTCGAACCATACGAGATGTGAAGAGAAGCGATCGGCGGGCTTTGTGTAATCGGAAGCTCGCTCGATGAAATCACCGCGAGTCGCATCGATATCGGGCTCAAGGACCATCGTTACTGCCTTACCAGTCGGCGCTTTTTCGAGGTCCCCATCGAAAGTAACTAGACGGGCGATCTTCGCCTTTCGTTCACTCGGAAGGACCACAACTTCATCGCCAGCTTCGAACTCACCTTGGGAGATGGTTCCAGAAACACCACGGAAGTTATCGGCCCGAGAGATTAGTTGTACACACATCCGGGAGTGATCGGTAGCGCTCTCGGTATCGCGCCACGCTTGGATCTCTTCAAGCAAAGAACCACCGTCATACCAACTGGTGCGCTCTGTCCTATATGTGACGTTATCTCCTTCAAGCGCGCTCACCGGTATGAAGGATATTGATTTCATTTCTAGACGTTGAATTGTCGGTTGAAGTTCAGCAATTAGCGAGTCATATACATCTTTGTTGAATCCAAGTGCATCGAGTTTATTGATTACAACAATTACTTTCTTTACGCCCATTAATGAGCAGATTGTTAGATGGCGCAGCGTCTGAGGGCGAATTCCCCTTGTTGCATCTACTAGAACAAGTGCAATATCTGACCGCGAGGCAGCGACCGCCATATTTCGCGTGTACTGCTCATGTCCTGGAGCATCAGCAATTATTAAACGTCTTCCATCGAGAAGCGACATCGATCTATAGGCAACATCGATAGTGATGCCTTGTTCGCGCTCTGCCTCTAGACCATCGGTAAGTAAGCTGAAATCGATCTCGCCAGCTGGGATTATTGACCCCGGGCGACGTGTCTTCTTTGTGGCATCGAGAGTGTCATGAGGAACCGAATCGGTCTCAACAAGAAGTCGACCAATGAGCGTGCTCTTTCCATCGTCAACGCTTCCACAAGTTACGAGACGAACGATTGGCGTGAGTTCCATTAGAAATATCCCTCGCGCTTCTTCTTCTCCATCGAATCTTCATTCTCGCCATCAATCAATCGGGTGGCACGTTCGCTTAACTTCACTCCCATTACCTCTTCAACGACTTCCTCAAGGGTCTTCGCGGTCGATTCGACGCCTGCGGTAAGTGGGTAGCAACCAAGGGTGCGGAAGCGGACCATCTTCATCTCCGGTTTTTCGCCATCGCGAAGTGGGTAACGCTCGTCATCGACCATGATCAATTGGTTACCACGCTTTACGACTGGTCGCTCTTTTGCGAAATAGAGTGGATTCACATAGATGTTCTCGAGATGGATATAGCTCCAGATATCTAGCTCAGTCCAATCAGAGATTGGGAAGACGCGCATCGTCTGGTCGGGACGAATCTTGGTGTTGTAGGTTCGCCACAATTCTGGGCGTTGCTGACGTGGATCCCAACGATGTCCTGATTCACGGACGCTAAAGATTCTTTCCTTAGCGCGGCTACGCTCTTCATCGCGCCTTGACCCTCCAATAGCGGCATCAAAACCATATTTGTCGAAGGCCTGTTTCAATGCGACGGTGTTCATCACTCGAATGTATTCAGAGATTCCATGGCTAAATGGAGTGATTCCGTTCTTCACTCCCTCTTCATTGATATGTGCAATCAACTTCAAGTTATGCATCTTCACGACTTCATCGCGAAAGGTGATCATCTCTTTGAAGTTCCAAGTTGAATCAACGTGGAGCAAAGTAAATGGAATTGGAGCGGGGTAGAAAGCTTTCCGGGCGAGATGGAGGATTACTGTGGAATCTTTACCAATTGAATAGAGCAGGACTGGATTCTTAAATGCCGCGGCAGTCTCTCGAAGGATCTCAATCGATTCATTTTCGAGAGCGCGGAGAATTTCAGGACTGCTACGCACCTCGAAATCCTACAAGTCTTGAATTGGGAAGAAGAGTTTGAAGGTTGCGCCGTGTCCAACTTCTGATGTGACGCTCACCGAACCGCCGTGCGCGCGCATAACAGCGTCGACAATCGATAATCCAAGCCCAGTTCCTTCTCCGCCATTTCTCACTCGCGATGGGTCAGCGCGATAGAAGCGCTCGAAGATCCGCTCCTGGTCCTCTTTTGAAAGCCCTGGGCCGTTATCGCTTACTTCAACAACCACACCGCCCTCTTCAACTTTGAGAGAGAGTTTTATATGCGTCCCAGTTGGAGTATGGGTGCGTGCGTTAGCGAGCAAGTTTGAGATGACTTGATGGATCCGCATGGAATCCCCGAGGACAAAGACATCATCTTCAGGGAGGCTTACTTCGATGGGATGGCTCGGCCCAGCTGCACGCGCTGAAGCGACTGATTCATTGATGACAGTATTCAAATCAACAGGCAATCGCTCCATCTCTCGAGATTGATCTAATCTTGCAAGTAGGAGCAGATCTTCAACTAGAGTCGACATTCGAATTGATTCTTGCTCAATCCTTCTAACTAGCTCACCAGTCTTCTCTTCGCCTTTGATCGCACCTTGTCGATGTAGTTCCGCAAAGCCACGAATAGCAGTCAACGGAGTCCGTAATTCATGGGATGCATCAGCAACGAAGCGCCTTAATTTCTCCTCACTTGCCTTTCGAACCTCGAACGAATCTTCAATGCGAGAGAGCATCTGGTTTAGCGCCCAGGTAAGTCGTCCGACTTCAGTATCACCACGCGCTTCTGGAAGACGTGCGGTGTAATCACCTTTTGCGAATGCTTCAGCTGTCTCTTCTACTTGAGTTAATGGTTTAAGTGATATCCCAATTATTCGTCTTGCGATGAAAGCTAGGAATATCAGGACGACTATTCCAACTGCAAAGAAGAGAAAGCGGAGCTGATTGATGGAACGCTCAACGCCATCGAGTGATACTGCAGTCACTACACTTCCGACTTCACCTGGAAGTATCCGCGCGAGTGCGCGATATTCGGAGCGATTCCGATCATTGCCCTCAATAGTGAAAGGTGTATCACCCTTCAGTTTTAATTCCTCAACAGTCAAGCCACTTATTACATTCTGGACTTGCTGGGGACTCTGTGCGCCACCAAGAGTTCCCATCACAACGCCATCTCTATCAAGCAAACTAACGCTTATTTCAGAGGGAATCTCACGAATCGGTTCGAAAGGCTGAAAGAGTGGCTCATCTTCATCATTCGTTTCAGTTCGCTCGCTTGTGATGCCAGCTCGATCAAGGCGTATTCCTGAGGTGGTAGAGATTGCCTCTAATTGAACATCGACTTGGGCAATCAAGAAGGTGCGGAAAGCATTTTGGGCGGCAAAGTCAGAGCCGGTGATTCCTAGCGCACCGAGGATCACAACACCGAGAACCAGGCGATTCTTCAAGCTCCATTGGCCAGGGGCCGGCTTGAATTTTCGCAGTGGCTGGTTCACAGCGAAAGATTACTTTGCAGGCAACCGGAGGCGATAACCCACGCCACGCACCGTGTGAATCAGTGCGGGCGAATAGATATCAATCTTCTTACGGAGATAGGAGATGTAGGTTTCTACGATTCCAGCGTCACCGCGGAAGTCGTACTGCCAGACATGATCAAGGATTTGGGACTTTGAAACAACGCGATCAGCGTTGATCATCAGATAGCGAAGCAGAGTGAATTCAGTAGGTGAGAGATCGATGAGATTTCCGGCTCTACGAACTTCATGCGTTGCTTCGTTTAGTTCTAGATCTGCAAAGCGAATCGTCTCTTCATCGATTGGTGAGGTGACGATTCCAGTGCGACGAAGAAGCGCACGCAATCTTGCAACTAGCTCTTCAAGGCTAAATGGCTTTGTCACATAATCATCGCCACCAAGAGTCAAACCTTTAATCTTGTCATCAGTTGAATCTTTAGCAGTTAGAAAGAGGACTCCAACTTCTTGTCCGCCTTCACGGAGTTGTCGGCAAACTTCGAAACCATCTAGATCTGGGAGCATCACATCGAGGATTAGCGCATGTGGCTGGAACTCTTCAGCGACTCTTAGCGCCTCAGCGCCAGTTGCGGCGGTGCGGACATCAAAACCAACGAAGCGCAGGCTTGTGGTGATTAACTCACTAATACTCTTCTCATCATCGACGACAAGAACGCGCTGTGTTGCAACTTCGCTCTCAGGGGTCATGGTGGGCTCTCTATCTAAGGTGGCGGTCGGTTTCATGGGGCGGATACTCGCCGCTCAACTTTAGAACTTCCTGAGAAGCACCTGGGGCGTCCCACCGAATTGGCGATACACAGGGGTGGATAAAGCTGTGGAGAATTACAAAGGTGTAATTAGTTGTTTAGCGCCAGCGCGTGGCGAGGGAGAAACCGACTCCGATAAAGGCGAAGCCAACGACCATGTTCCAAGCCCCGATATCAGGGATTGGGTACGCGGTCTGGGAGATATAGAAGGTAACGATCCAAGCCAAACCGATTAGGAAGGAGCCGAGCATTACTGGGACGAGCCAACGGGGGCTCTCCATCTCAAGAGGATTCTCAACCGCGAGGTCTTGCTGGGGGCGGTTATCTTTCTTCTTCTTACGGATCCGCGACTTAGGCATGGGCGGCAGGTTACACGAGAGGATGAGGACATGGGAACACGGATCCTGGTTATAGATAACTACGACTCCTTCGTTTTCAACCTGGTCCAATATCTCGAGCAACTTGGGGCCAAGTGCACTGTTGTCAGAAATGATGCTGTGAGCGCAACTGAAGCTGATAAGTACGACGGTGTTCTGATTTCTCCAGGTCCCGGAACCCCTGAAGCAGCGGGGGTATCAATCGAGATGATTAAGCGCTCGGCTGAAGTGAAGAAGCCGTTACTAGGAGTCTGCTTAGGTCATCAAGCGCTAGCGGTTGCATATGGCGCAACTGTCGATCGCGCTCCGGAGCTGCTACACGGTAAGACATCCCAAGTTTCACATGATGGAAGCGGTGTATTCAAAGATCTTCCTTCACCATTTACCGCTACTCGTTATCACTCTCTTGCAATCAAAGAAGAGACGCTTCCAAGCGAACTAGTTGTAACAGGGAGAAGTGAGAGCGGGGTCGTGATGTCGGTTCGACATAAAGAACTTCCAATCCATGGCGTGCAATTCCATCCCGAATCAGTTCTAACTGAACATGGGCATCATCTTCTTGCCAACTGGCTGGTGGAGTGCGGGATGAAGGATGCGGTTGAAAAATCTAAAGGGCTAGCTCCGGTATTTAACCGTTAGTCGGCGCTTTATTTATCGTAATCGTCACTGAAGATCCGATTATCTTCGTCTCTCCAGCTGCAGGAGCTTGGGCGATTACAACTCCAAGTGGTTGATTGGCATCAAATGCCTCGACTGTCTTAACTAAGAATCCAGCTTGAGTGAGAAGGGTGCGAGCTTCGATATCGCTCTTTCCTAGTAGCTCTGGAACCTTCACGTTTCCACTTGCGATCTCTAGCGTCACACCGGTTCCCGCTTCGATCGTGGAACCCTGTTCTGGCGTTACTTTCAAGACGATTCCTGGTTGTTCCTCTGAATCGACGGCGATAGTTCTACTCACTCTAAGACCGGCAGCTGCGAGAGCAGCGCGCGCTTCTTCAAGAGGTTTACCGATGATGTCAGTTGGAACCGTCGCATCTCCTGGACCATCAGAGAGAGTTAGTGTCACAGAACTTCCTTCACTAACTCGAACCGTTGCGAGTGGAAGTTGGCTTGCGACGCGATCTCTTGGGATTCGAGGATCTGGTGCGCGTTGGATGGTGATTGTGAAGCCAGATAGTTGAAGTCGCGCTTCAGCTTCAGTAAGGCCAACCACATTAGGAAGAGTTCTCAATTCTGAAGAGGGAGTGGGGCGGAAGATGAAGAAACTTGTTAGGCCCACAACTGCTATGAGTGCGATCGCAATAGCTGCAAATCTATTTCGGCTTCCACTCTTGGCGCTTTTCTGTTTCGGGATCTGTGTAGTGATCCGCTCACCGCGGGAGAGTTTCTTTAGATCCTTCAACATCGCAGCAGCGCTTGGGTAACGATCACTTGAATCCTTAGCCAGAGCTACTTCGAAGAATCCATTCAACGCAGGATCAAGTGAGGATTCGATTGATGTGACCGGAGTGAGTGGTGCTGATACATGCTGATAAGCGATTGCTACAGGCGTCTCACCGGTAAATGGTGGCTTTCCAGAGACTAATTCATAGAAGAGGCATCCAACCGAATAGAGATCACTTCGTGCATCAGCTTGACCGCCCGTTGCTTGTTCCGGTGAGAGATATTGGGCTGTTCCTACGATATTCCAGGTACTTGTAAGCGTTGCACCCGCATCTGAAAGTGCTCGAGCGATTCCAAAGTCCATCACCTTAACCTCGCCGGTGTCAGTGATCATGATATTTCCAGGCTTTATATCGCGATGAACAATTCCATTCTTGTGTGAGTAGGCGAGCGCATTTAATACTCCTTCGACAATTGCAATGGCGCGTTCGAAGGGAAGACGATCGCCATTATGGAGGATTTCGCGCAACGTATGGCCTTCTACATATTCCATAACTATGTATGGCATTACTCCACTAGGCGTCTGCTCCTGGCCGGAGTCATAAACCGAGACGATGCCGGGATGATTCAATCCGGCCGCTGCTAGCGCTTCTTTATTGAATCTATTTACGAAGGCGGGATCACGAGCGAGATCGCTGCGAAGGATCTTTACAGCCACTTCACGATGTAACCGTAGGTCTTCAGCTAGATAGACATCGGCCATCCCGCCGGTTCCGATCATCTGACCGAGCTCGTAGCGATCTCCCAAGATCCGCTTCATTGCGCTGCTCCGATCAGAGTCGTATCAATATCTCCAGGAGCATCACCAATAAGAGCGGCAATCACTGTGACATTATCGGGAGCATCTTTCTTATATGTAAGTTCTACTAAAGAATTCACAGCACTCTGTAAGTCTTCGGTGAAGGCAGACGCGATCTTGCCTTCATCAATCACAACAGTAAGGCCATCGCTACAAACAAGATAGATATCACCGGGTTCGGCAGGAAATGCGAGCAACGGCGCATCAATGTTGCCTTTACCCATCAAAGCTTGGGTGAGGAATGAACGCTGCGGATGATCATTGGCTTCTTCTTGAGTAATGCGCCCTTGGTCGATTAACTCTTGGACAACGGTGTGATCGTGGCTAAGTCGTGTGATCTTCTTTCCGCGGATTCGGTAAGCGCGCGAATCTCCAACATGTAACAGGTAAACCTGATTATCGAAGAGCGCAAATGAAGTTAGCGTCGTTCCCATCCCATCTAGTTCTGGCTTATCATCAGCGATTTTTCGAATTGCTAGATCCATTTCGGCGATGGAGCTTCGATAGATGTCATCGCGTGACTGAGGATCCAACTCTGGGTTATTCAATACTGGAAGTAATTCGACGAGCGTCTTGATTGAAGTTTTCGAAGCAACTTCACCACCAGCGTAGCCACCCATTCCATCTGCTACCGCAATTAGATTTTGTGAAACCAATCCAGAATCTTCATTTCCATCGCGATGTAATCCCAACTCAGATCGCCAGGCGAAAGATGAGAAGTGAAGCTTGCGGATCATAATAAGCAAGCCTAACGCTCTGGCTTGCCGGTATCCTTACGCAGTGACTCGCTACGCATATTTAGGACCAAGTGGCACTTTTACGGAGGCCGCTCTCCGGACCGTTGCTACAGCTAGCGATTCGTTAAACCCATATGCAAATGTGACCGCGGCTTTAGATGCTGTTCGCAGCGGTGAATCTGATCGAGCCTTGGTGCCAATCGAGAACTCAGTCGAAGGGGTTGTTGCGCGAACGCTTGATGAATTGGCGATCGGGGAGCCGCTCGTAATCTATGGTGAAGTAACGCTCCCAGTCAGCTTTGCGCTACTAGTATCAAAAGGTAAGAACACTTCAGAGATAAAGAAGATCGCGACTCATCCTCACGCAGAATCTCAATGTCGCACTTACATCGCCAAGAATTATCCGAACGCAGAAATCATCATCACTTCTTCAACTGCCGCAGCAGCCGCTTCCTTAAGTAAAGGCGAGTATGACGCTGCAATCGCCGCCCCAAATGCAGCCGAAATCTATGGGCTCGAAGCTCTTGCAACCAACATCGGTGATAACGATGGCGCTGTAACAAGATTTGTGCTGGTTGGAAAACCCGGAGTTGTCCCACCACGAACTGGACATGACCGCACATCACTTGCTGCATTCATCGGCGCAGATCATGCGGGCGCGTTATTGGAGGTACTGACCGAGTTCGCAGTTCGCGGGGTGAATCTAACCTTCATCCAATCTCGTCCAACGGGTAGAGAACTTGGGCATTACCACTTCATCATCGATGCAGAAGGACATATAAGCGAGGAGCGAGTAGGCGATGCGCTAACTGGACTTCGCCGCATCTGTGAAGACGTTCGCTACCTCGGTTCATATCCGCGAGCCGATAAAG